>MNYQ01000155.1 GCA_001873185.1 Ignavibacteria bacterium CG2_30_36_16
TGAGTTAGTAATTTTAAGTGAATCTGTGTTTTTTATTTTTACGCTATTTATAATTCCCCTGAAAATTTTTTATCTGAGTTCAGCTTTTAAGTCTATCTACAGCCTGCATTACCATTTCAACGCTTAGTTCTTTAATGCACTTAAATTTTATATCATCTCTAAAACATATTAACGGACGGGGTGAGTATATAAAACAAGGGGCGCAGTCTAAATTCAAAGTAACAATTTCGTGTTCCGTGTTCCAAGGGTGAATGTAGTGCGGATTAGTGGGACCAATTATCGCAATCACTTTACGTTTCATTGCGGAAGCAATATGCATTAAACTCGAATCATTTGTTATAAACAAATCGCATCGTTTAATTACGGCGGTTGTCTGCGCAAGGTTTGCCGTGTTTATTACCGCAACGCTGCTATGATTAATTTGTCCGGCAATGTTTTCTTTTAATTCTTTTTCTTCGGGTCCGCCGAACATTAATATTTTTGCATTTTGTTCATTAATAAGACGCCTGCCGAGTTCAGCAAACTTTTCAGGTTCCCATCTACGTTTAAAATGATTTTTTAATGTTGCACATCCGGGGTGAAAGCCAACCACAAAATCATCATCACGGATTTTGTATGACGCTAAAAGTTTTTGGGCAGTTAATTCATCATCGTCAGAAAGAGGAAAATATAAATCTGGTTTTTCATTCAACTCTTTATTGATGAGTTTGCCGGTTAGTCTAATGTTTGTTTCTACATTATGTGCGCTGTCGTCTTCGGTTATCCTTACGTTATTAAGCATCCCCAAATTGATCCGGTCTTTTCTTAGATAACCTGCGCCTGCTCTTTGCTTTGCCCCGATTAAAAAACTAATGATGTTATATTCTTTTCTATTTGACGGATATACATTTATGCTTGCATCATAATTATGACGGATGGAAAAAATATATCGCAAAGAACTAACAGCGCCTTCTTTCATAAAATCGAAATGATAAACGTTGTTTAAGTTTTCATTCCGATCGTACATCTCCTTAACGCCTTTAAACATAACAAGCGCATCTATGCGGGCTCCGGGCAGATGTTTGCGGAGCAGCGTGATCGCAGGAGTAAACATCAACGCATCGCCAATACCCGATAAAGCAAGGATTAATATTTTCATAATTCCGAATAAACTAAAATATTTTTATTCTAAGAAATAGTTGTTATAAAAAATAAGCGGCAGATACGCCGCTTATTTTGTGATATCATTTTTATTATTTCAGTTCGGGAACTGAATCTACTTTACTACCATCCGGATTTGAAAGATTCCGATACTTCTGAACGTTCGCAATAACGTTCGGGTCGTTGGGGTAAAGCTCGGATAGTTTTTCCCAAACTCTAAGCAGTCCCATATTATCTCTCTTTGTTTCGTATACTAACATAAGCAGACGATAAGGACTGTAGTAAGATTGAGCATCGCCCGGATTCACATCAATCATCGCCCATGCCTGTTCTTCAACTTCAACTGCATATTCGTTAAACCGATCAACAGCGCCGGCGTTGTAATAAATATTTCCTATTTCATATAACAAACCGGCTTCCATTGAAATATGTGTGCGGGGCATTTTTTCCTGCATAAGATCGAGTGTATTAACAGCCAATTCATTCCGTTTTGTGTTAACATAATAAATTGCTAAACGGATAAATGCATTGCGATAATTTTGAGTCATTCTTGCATGATTTTCATCAAGGAAAATTTTGGGATCGGCTAATCCTCTAAATTTAAAGCCCGGTTTGTAATCAACGCTGTAACCGGCATTTTCTTCATACAACTGTTTGTAAAGAACTTCTTCATTTATAAATTCTACTCCGGGTTTTCTTTTTTCAGGAACAACACGCAAAGCCATTCCCTCCATGCGGAGATAATCGCTTAATCCAATTTTGCTGTCTTCCGAACATGTGACGGCAAAATAAATAGGACGCTCCCAGATGTTTTGTTCAACAATTTCTTTAACCATAATATCCTGAACACGAATAGCGCTTACATCGCCAAACTGCAATGTAGGATTCATTTTAAAATTTAATGCTCCGGTCTGCCAAATAGATGAATCGCTCAATTCGAAACTTTGGTATAAGTCGCTCGAAATACCCGCCGCCTCTCTGCCCGGGAGCGGAATGCTAACATCACGCGCGCTCCATTGTATCGGGCGAAGCTGATCTATTTGCACATCGTTTAAACGCATTTTGACAATGCCGGCGTTATACGGATCGTTGTTCTTTAATTGCTTTATATACCAATTGGTATTAAGTAAACTCAGGTTTGCAATACGAACATCACGCCTTACTCCTTCAACATCCTGCAAGTACCAGAGAGGGAATGTATCATTATCACCGTTAGTAAATAATATAGAATTAGGTGCGCAGCTTTGAAGCAGATTGTAAGAATAATCCCACGGAACCCAGTTGCCGGAACGGTCGTGCGTAAAATAATTTGCCATTGCCATTTTAACCGGCACAAGCACAATACCGAATGCTAATATAGCGACAACAACAGCTTTTTGTAAGGAGAGTTTTTTTATGCTTTTCTCGGCAAAATCCATCAAACCGCGTATGCCGAAAGCTATCCAAATCGAATAAACAAAAAATGCGCCGACGTAAAAATAATCTCTTTCCCTCGGCTGCGGCTGCTGTTGATTTTGATAGAACGCGGTAAGATAGCCCATGAATATGAACATGATCATAAACACCGATGCCATCTTCCAATCCTTTCGGAAGTGAAAGTAAATTCCAAGCAGACCGATTAGGAATGGAATTCCGAATAGTGAATCCTTTGCTTCTCCGTTAAAATGAATACCGAATCCTTTACCGAATATATTCCCAATACCGTTAAATGGTGCGATGTTCGGTCCGTCTTCCTGTTTCCATCCTTCTCTACCTGCATAATTCCAGAGAAGGTAACGCGTCATCATGTGATTCATCTGATAACTCCAGAAAAAATCGAGGTCGCTGCTGTAGCCGGAATAAACTATTTGCTGATGAGGTTCGGTAGCAAATCTTCTTTTGAATGTTGGAAAATCTCCATACTGCTCACGATTCAAATAAGAAACAAGCTCTGTAAATTTATCCGGCTGATTTTCGTTCATCGGCGGGTCTTGATTTGCGCGAATAATTACCATCGCAAAAGTGGTAAAACCGATAATGACAAATATAGCCGACATAAAGACAAGGTGAAGCGTTGGTTTTTCATTTTGTTTAGCGTAATAAACTCCGTAGCCGAGCCCGCCGAGAAAAACAGTAAGCGTCAAAACTGCAACAACTTCATTATCGCCGCCAACCACAGTCATCAACCATGGTAAGTATTTAACAACGCCCGGGTAAATTGCAAACAGTGCAGCACCGCCAATTATTAAAGGCATATAAAATGAATTTCTTGTAAATAATTTCTTATAAAAAATTGCCATTATTAAAACAGAAACAACTACAAGTATTATTTTGAAATTTTTATCATACGCTCCAAATTGTTCCGGCGTGGGGGGGGTGGTTGAAGTTTGGGCTCCCCACATCGCAAGAGCAATGACGAGAATAACAGCGGCATGCCCGAGGAATATGTAGCCTGTTTTTTTACATGCTTCTTCATCCTGCATGTATTTTCTAAAAAGAATAACCATTACCACCGGCACAATTGCAAGCACACTCATAAGGTGCACGCCGGTCGAAAGTCCGATGAGGTATGCAATCATAAAAAGATATTTTTCATTATCCGGACTGTCAGCTCTTTCGTGCCAGCGCATCATAAGCCAAACGATGGCTGCAAACAATGCCGTGCTGAATGCGTAAACTTCCGCTTCGGCGCCGTTAAACCAGAATGTATCGCTGAATGTAAATGAGAGCGCACCGATAGCCGCTGCAGTGTATGTGCCGATAGCTTCAAAAAGATTTTTCGGCGCTCTTCCTTTATAATTTTTAATGAGTTTAACTGCGATAAGGTAGAGGAAAAACACAGATAAGGCGCTTGATAAAACAGAAATAATATTAACTCTTAACGCGATGTTTTCTGCCAGTGGAACCATCGAAAAAAGTCTTCCGAGCAGCAGGAAGAAGGGCGTGCCGGGAGGATGCGGAACCTGAAGATAATATCCGGCGGCAATAAACTCGCCGCAATCCCAAAACGAAACCGACGGTTGAACGGTAGCAAAAAACACAACTGCGGAAATCAAGAACACCGCAGCCGCATAAATTTTATTCATGAGCCTTAAATTCATCGAGACCTCTAATTTGAAAAATAATGAGAAAGTTAACTATAACAGTTTTATTTAGCGATGCAAAAATAGTAATAAGGAATTAATCTTGCGCCCTTAATTTTCTTTCTTTTTGAAGAACCGATCGTATTTGGATGCGTCCACCGGCTTTATATATTTATCGTGCATTTCTTTTAGCCTGGTCATAGAAATCGAGTCAAAATCTTCATCATCTTTTTGTCTTTTAACAAACATTTTATATTCCTCAAGTTCTTTGCGGTCAAATTTACTTTCAAACCGTTTGAGCGCCTCGAGATATTTTTTTTGATCTCTATAGGACATATAAACCTGCATCTAATTTATTATTTTAGCGGTGTCAAAATAACTATTATTCTTAAAGTATAAAAGAAACATCTAACATGCCTTCGACGAATTCTATAGAAAAAAGTTCAAACAATCATAATGCGGCAAGTTCGTTCTCCAAAGGATCAAAATTAGAAAACCGGCTTGATGAAAAAATTAACGCAAGCAAGCTGCGTTATTTTTTGTTTAACAAGCCATACGGAGTACTTTGCCAGTTCACGGACAAAGACGGAAGAAAAACCATCGGTGATTACTTCAATTTTCCTAAAGATGTTTATCCTGTTGGAAGATTGGATTTAGACAGCGAGGGGCTTTTATTATTAACCAACGACAAAAAACTGATCGACTACATTCTCAATTCCGGAAACAAACACGAGCGCGAATATTATGTTCAGGTTGAGGGTATTCCCGATGCTTCCGCAATAAAGCAGCTTGAAGAGGGGGTTGAAATCGAAGGGAAGGTTACTCTTCCTGCATTCGCAAGAATTATTGATGACCCGAATTTCAGCGCGCGCACTGCTCCGATAAGAGTTAGAAAAACAGTTCCTGCAGCATGGATAAGTTTAACATTAATTGAAGGGCGAAATCGTCAGGTGCGTAAAATGACCGCCTCTGTTGGTTATCCTACACTGAGGCTTGTTCGGGTAAGGATTTTGAACTTAACGCTCAATGATTTAAAACCGGGGAAAGTTAAAGAAATACCCGCAAAAAATTTTTATCTGCATAAATGATATTTTATCTTTCAACAACATTAATATGAAGATTGTTAATTGCATTATGAAAAATTTATTTCTGTTTGTTTTATCCTTGCTCTTCATCTTATTCTTCGGCTGTTCGTCTTCGCAAAAATCTATTAAAGGATTAAGTTACGATCCTCCGGGATCGGTTATTACTACCGATAAAGAAATAGAGCAACAGCATAAGAGAACTATCTCGTTTTCATTAACTAAAGTTTTTGTAAGCAACGAATTCGACGGCGGAAAATTAAACGACTTTTATAAAATTAACGATACTCTTTACGCTGCAGAAATGTATGCAGAAAATGCACCGATAAATAACTCTGCGTGGTTTTCTTTTAAATTGTGGTCGCCTATAAAACAGAACATACATCTTGTTTTGAAATATAAAGACGGCTCGCACCGTTACATTCCAAAGTTAAGTTATGACGGAACGGCTTGGCAAATAATTGATTCTTCAAATTATTTTGTTGACACGACAAATAACACTGCAACTGTAAAATTACATGTTGGGTTGGATACAATTTGGTTTTCGGCACAGGAGCTTTTTACTTCTAACATGTACTATAAATGGATTGATGAACTATCTAAAAAACAATTCGTTAAAAAGGAAAAAATTGGAAATAGTGCGCTCGGAAAGCCATTAGTTAAAATAGAAATTAGTGAAACCGAAAATCCGAAGGGACTTGTTTATATAATAGGACGGCAGCATCCGCCGGAAGTAACAGGGGCATTTGCATTAAAACACTTTGTTGAAGCTATTGCAGGAGATTCGAAATTAGCGGAAGAGTTTAGAAAGAAATTTAAGACCATTGTAATCCCCCTCGTTAATCCCGATGGTGTTGATATGGGGCATTGGCGGCATAATAGTAACGGCGTAGATTTGAACCGCGACTGGGTGAACTTTAACCAAAGAGAAACAAAAATTGTAAAAGAATCTTTGTTGAAAATTAAAGAAGAAGATAATGTGCCGGTTTTATTTTGCATTGATTTTCATTCAACTCAAAAAGATGTTTTTTATGTAACCAGCAAAGACTTGACAAAGGAAGATGATGAAATATATAACCAAACAATGATCTGGTTTGAAAAAATTAGAGAGAAGAATCCTGATTATTTTGTTAACATTGACACATCTTTAAACAACCCAAACTCGTCGACTTCCGATTCCTGGATGTACAATACATTCAACTGCCCGGCGCTAACGTACGAACTTGGCGATGAAACTGAGAGAGAATCTATAAAACAAACATCCTCATCTGCGGCGGAAGCATTGATGGAATTGTTACTCGAAAAAGTAAAGAGGTGAAAAGGCAACAAGTTAAAGTTGACCTAAGAAGGATTTCTAAACGAGCAGACCGACATTAGAACGGTGGCTTCGAGTGCCTCAGCCACCTTTCAAATTAAAAGAGTCAGTACAATTTTAGATTAGTTATCGAAGCGCTGTCCATTAGCTAACGGATTATTTCTTTTTTGTTTCTGCTTGTTCCGCCCCGCGGAGGCTTGTCCGGGTTAGGATGAAGGGTTGTAGTTTGATTTAAGTATTGAAGATGGTGAGAAATAAAATAACGCCCCGTAAAAATATTTCTTGCAATTGGCAAAAAAATTAAATACATTTTAACAAGTAACTTATAAAGAACATGGAGATGGGTTTAAAAACGGACACAAAACCAAAGTTGTTAGACAAAGTTAGAAACGAAATGAGAGCCGGGCACTACAGTCCACGCACGGAGGAAT
>MNYQ01000019.1 GCA_001873185.1 Ignavibacteria bacterium CG2_30_36_16
TTAAAATTGAAATATCAGTTAAATATTTCTCGTAGTTCCCTAAAGTTGTTTTTAGAATTAATCCGTTGTCGGTTCCAATCCACAAATTTCCTTTAGAATCATTAAAGAGCGCCCAAACAGTTTTTAAAGAAAAAGTTTTATTGGCTGGATGCGGAGAAAATTTTCCGTCGGCTAAATTGATAATTCCGCTATCTTCTGTTCCAATTAAAATTGATTCATCTGTTTCAATAATTGCCCAAACATCCGCCTTCAGCTTTGTTTTATCGTAACGGATAAAGTTTTCGTCTTTCAAAACACTAATACCATTCGTTGTTCCGATCCAGATATCGTTTTCAAAATCTTCCATTATTGTCCAAACAGAATTATTAACCAGTCCTTTCTCTTTAGTATAATGAACAAATTGTTCGCCGTCGAAATCAAACAAACCTTCGGTTGTACCAACCCAGATTTTTTTTTCTTTATCTTGATATAATGACCAGACCGCTACGCTGTTTAAGCCTGCTGCTTTAAAGATTTTGATTTTATTATTTGAAATTGCACACAATCCCTCTTCTGTTCCAACCCAGAGTTTATCGTCATCATCCCAAAGGAGAGACCAAACAGAAGTGCTGGCGAGTCCGTTATCTTTTGTAAAGACATTTGTTTCTTCCGCTCTAAGATGTATTAATCCCATTCCGCTGCCAATCCAGATAGTGCCATCACGATCTTCTGCAAAACACCAAACTTCATTCTTTTTCGGCAGTGAATTTATTTTCACTTCGCTAAATATTTTGCCGTTAAAAGTATAAGCGCCGGCATCTGTTCCAATCCAGATCGTTCCTTTTGAATCTTCAAAAACCGTATATATAACTGAAGATTTTAACTCTGAGTTTTGTGGAGAATAATTATAAAAGATTTTACCGTCGTATCGGGTGAGTCCGCCGTTGGTTGCTGCCCAGATGTTTCCCTTTATATCCTGTATTAATTTATAGACTACATTACCGCCAATTCCGTTGCTTATGTTAAATCGCTGAAAATTTATTCCGTCAAATTTATTAATCCCACCGCCGTTCGTGCCGATGTATATAAATCCTTTTTTGTCTTGAATGATGGAATAAATTTGCGCTTCATTAAGTCCACTCCGCGTAGACAGATTAATAAAATTAACCTGCTGTGCGAATGCATTAATAAATGATACTATTACTAAAAAAAATATCTTCATCTTAAAATAAACACCGAATTAATTTGCCGGTAATGAAAAGATGAACGATGTCCCTTCACCCGGTTTACTTTCGGCACGAATTGTTCCATTATTTTTTTCAACAAAATCTTTACACAATAATAAGCCTAATCCAGTCCCTTTTTCAACACTATTAACGCTCTGTTTAATATCCATACCCATTTTAAAAAGTTTATGCATTTCTGATTCGGGAATTCCGATTCCTGTATCCGAAATGCTTATCTCAACAACATCATTAATCTGCACAACGCTTAATGTAATGCTTCCGCCTTTAGGCGTAAATTTTAGTGCGTTAGAGATCAAATTTCTTATAACAGTATCTATCATTTGCGAATCGGCAAAGACATTTACAGAGTCATCTATTTGAAGGACTAACGAGATATTTTTAAACTTTGCATTGTTAGAATATAAATTAATAATCTGCCGTGCAAGGCTTTTAATTTGAAAACTTTCCGGTTTGAAATCGATAGCTCCACGCTGCAAACGCGACCAATGAAGAAGGTTCTCCAATAAATTAAAAACGCTTTTTACTGTCGTTGAAATCATTGTGGAATATTCTTTTATCTCTGCGGCGGTCAAGCTATCCGATTCCGTTGCAAGAATTTCTGAAAAACCAATTAAACCCGTAAAGGGGCTGCGAAGATCGTGAGAAATAATGGAAAAGAATTTATCCTTATCAGCATTAAGCTGTGTAAGTTTTTCTTCAGACTCGCTCAATTTATTCGTAAGCTCAATCATCTCTACAGCATGCTGTTCTATAACATCACGACTGATCTGCAGCTCCTCTATATATTTATTAAGTTCTTCCTCGGTAGTTTTAATGAGACTAATATCCCGGATGATTCCAATTGAATAGCAAACTTGATTTTGTAAAATTGAAGTTAAAGCTATCTGAACCGGAAATATTGCTCCGTCATTTTTCATCGCATATAATTCAAATAACTCTTTAACCGGTTCTGCTGATGATTTAGTTTCTATAACTTCAAATTCTTTTTCAAAAAGATCAGCATAACGCGGAGGCATAAGGAGAGTTGTTAATTTTTTACCGATCACCTCTCCAGAAGAATAACCGAACATTGAAGCAGCAGAATTATTCCAAAATAAAATTTCCAAAGAAGCATTTGCTATAAAAATTGCGTCAACAGAATGCAAGAGGAGTTCATTGATGGTATTTTCAGTCAGGTTCTTAGACTTATCAATATTCTCATTAAAGATCTCTCCTTTCCAAATTTCAGACAGGGAATTTTTAGGATCAGATTTTATTTCTGTATTGTTCATTTTATCATCCGGTTTGTGATAATAATATCAATTACTTTACTGATGAAAAATTATTAACCATGAATTCTATCCTGAACGGCAGGAAGAAAATTTCTCAATTTAAAAAACTTCGCCTTCAAAAATATCGGTTTCCGGTTGAAAGAACTTTTTTTTTGAGATTCTTTAACGTCCTCAAAATAACAATTCAAACTAATCTATAATCGTATATTTTTATTTAAAATTAAATTAATTTTTGTTTTGATGGATTGGGGCGCAAAAAAGTAAACGGAGGTAAAAAATTTATCCCCTCAAACCAATAATTATTCCTAATCCGCCTTTAAGAATTTTTTACAATAGGGCATCTCTAAAATCTCAAAATCAATTGTCATTGCGAGTTACCAAAAAAGGCATTGCCTTTATTTATCAAAAGAATGACTTTATCGTCATTGCGTTCCGCTTTGCGGGATTGGGAGCGAAGCAATCTCAAAATCTACACTGGGATTGCTTCATTCGAGGACTCATTCGCAATGACACTTTGTTTTTAGAGATTCCCAATAAATAATTTCAACTTGAAATCTTATCTTTATTTGTTGATTTTACCATCCAAATTTGAAACAGTGGGTTGTTCTTCCCCTCAAATTTATTTTTAAGCTGACTGACTGAAAGCAATATTAAACTTTTTAGTAGAAATGTTTGTTTAACTGATTCAAAAAACACAACAATCTCAATCAAGGATATTAATGAAAAACAGAATTATAATTATTACTCTTATTTTATTCTTTTTAATAAATAATGACTTTTTCGCGCAACAACGACCCGACATGCGACAGGGTATGGGCGGAGGGGAAATAAAAGGGGAAGTTCATGATGCAAATGCTGACGCTCCGATAGAATATGCTAACATTGTTTTATATTCATCCGCCGATTCCGTTCAATTTACAGGCACAATCACAGATAAAAATGGCTATTTTACATTAACTGCAATTCGCCCCGGAAGTTATTATGTTGATATCCTATTTATGGGTTATGAACGTAAAAGAATTAATGACTTAATAATTACCCCCCAAAACCGGCAGATAAACCTTGGTGAAATTATGATAACCGCTTCTGCTATAAATCTTCAAAATGTAGTTGTTGAGGGAGTGCGTTCGCCTGTTACATATCAGATAGATAAAAAAGTTGTTGATGTAAGCCAGATGCCAACGGTAATGTCGGGCAATGCTGCGGATGTATTAGAAAATATTCCTTCCATCACGGTTGATATTGAAGGAAACGTTAGCCTTAGAGGCAGCGGAAGTTTTACGGTTTTACTTGACGGTCGTCCTTCTGTTATTGATGCGCAGGATATTTTACAGCAGATTCCTGCAAGTTCAATCGACAAAATAGAGGTGATCACAAATCCTTCAGCAAAATATGATCCTGAGGGCACGGCAGGAATAATAAACCTCATAATGAAAAAAAATCAAAATGTGGGAATTAGCGGCGTTGTAAATGCAAATGCCGGATTAAATGATAAATACGGTGGAGATTTTATTTTTGAGCATAAAACTCCTTTAATGAAATACAATTTCGGGCTTGATTATAACCGCCGTTTTTCACCGGGCGATTCACGGGAAGAAAGAAAATTAACTTTTCAAAATGTCACTTCATTTCAAAATTCCACCGGAAACATGGAGAGGGGAAGAATATCTTACGGCTTGCGAGGCGGCATAGATTTTTACATTGGTGATAATGACGTGATTGGTTTTAGCGGTCGGTTTGGCGATCATAAAATGCAAAACAGCCGGACAGCAAATTATACGGTGTGGAACGACACGAATTCTAACAAGACTTACTTTAATAGTTTCAGCGATGGAGGGCACGGCGGTAGTAATTATAGTATTAATTCCAATTACCTTCATAAATTTAATTCGGGCGGACACGAACTAAACGTGAATCTTTCTTTTGGTAATCATAACGGTGATGAAAATTCATTATCCGGCGATTACACAAATGACGTTCAATTCGGGGGTAAAAAAACTATTACATCCGGTCCGGAAAATGAACTTGAAGGCAAAATTGATTACACTTTGCCATTTGGCGAGAACCGGAAATTTGAAGCCGGCGTTCAGGGTCAAAGTGAATACTCGGAGGAAGATAATCAATTGTTTGATTATGACGCAGCCGCGAATGATTATTTGTTTCAACCTAACTTTAGTTACAAAACAAAAAATAAAAATAGCGAGTTTGCTGTTTATTCAATTTATGGAGACCAATGGGGGAATCTCGGATTTCAGGGAGGCTTAAGGAGCGAATACACGTTTAGAGATATAACGCTCGAACAGCAAAATCAACAATTTAAAATTGACAGATGGGATTTTTTCCCGAGCGCACATTTTTCATATAAATTTTCAGCGTTAACACAACTGATGGCAAGTTATACACGCCGCATAGAAAGACCAAGAAGCTGGCACCTTGAGCCATTCTTAACATGGATGGATGCTAATAATGTGAGACGTGGAAACCCCGGTTTGCTGCCTGAATTTATTGATGCTTATGAAACGGGATTTCAAACATTCATCGGTAAAGTAAATTTGTCAAATGAATTTTATTATAGAGTTACTAATAATAAAATTGAAAGAGTTCGCTCGGTTTACAGCCAGAATGTTACGTTAAATACTACTGAGAATGTTGGGAAAGATTATGCTCTCGGAACCGAATTTATGATGATGGTAGATCCGCTTGAATTCTGGACTGTGAACCTTATGGGCAATCTTTATGATTACAAAGTTGAAGGCATTCTGAACAATCAGGATTTTTCGCGTAGAAGTTTCAACTGGAGAACACGTTTCAGCAATATGATCAGAATTGCAAAGGAAACACAACTGCAGGTAAACTTTATGTACAATAGTCCAACGGTTTCTTCGCAAGGAAGATCGGAAGGCTTTAGCATGGTTGATGTTGCCGTGAAGCAGGATTTCTTTAACCGTCTGCTTTCATTAACACTGCAGGTTAGGGACATCTTTGCAACCGCAAAACATGAGTTCACAAGTGAAGGACAAAATTTTTATACTTATAATTATTTTAACCGCGAGTCTCCGATGGTAATGTTGAATTTAAGAATAAACTTTAATAACTATAAAGAGAAAAACCGCGAAGGAATGAACAGCGGTGACGAAGGCGGGTTTGAGGAGTTTTAATTTTTTCTAAAAAAAGTTAAAGCCGGCATCATTCATTAGTTTGAGCCGGCTTTTTTTATTAAAAATCAAAATTTTTAATATACAATGCAATGCTTTCATATTTCCGGTTATTTGAAGGTAGTGTATTTTGATAAACAGCATAGTTCAAATTTGCTCTGCTATATTCGAGAGTAAAATGCCCGGTTATATAATTTAAAACTTTATTCTCTGTAAAAGCGCATAATAACTTCAACAGTCCTTCTGTTGAAATTCCCACCCCTTCTGTTTTTATAATTTGATATTGTCGTCCATTCACTCTTCCGGTTGAATAGGTTATTGTCTCAAATAAACTGATAGTATGCGCTTTATGTACGACAATGTTTTTATCACTTACCAAGGAAATTAAATGTTTCCCCGGTATTAGTTTTCCAAACATTCCATCATACTTAATACCGGTGGTGTCCCGTTTTACCAAAATATCATCCGCTTCACCGGTGAATGAGTAATCAATTAAATTAAGTTCAACATTTTTAATTTGTATATCCAAACCGAAGTTTAAATTGTATCCTAAGCGCGCGATTCTGGGCAGCGGATCGGATTGTGCGGGATCAAAAAAATATACTTTCTCGCCTATGTTATTGATTGCATACCCAAAACTGAAATTAGATTTTGGTTTAATTGTATAACCATTAATATTAAAAATGGTTTTGTTAAACCACAATTCTGATAAAGGAAGAATTACGAGTGCGCCCAAATCAATAGAAGTTCCGTCTGCTTCTGCGTCTTTTATTCCATTTGCAGTAATTTGTTTTGTCAACAAGGAGTGAAACATCTTTAAAGAAAAACCTAAATTAAAATATGCAAAATATTTATAGCCGGCGCCCAGGCTAATACTGTTATACGAATCCTCAGGCTCATATTCAATTAATGCAGCCGGACTTTGAGAACCGGTAAACGTAAACTTGCCATAATTTAGATATGAGTGAACAAAACCGACGCCAATCGTCAGAGGAATGGACTTATTAATTTTATTAAAATCATATCCTGCTTGAAGTCCGTAACTTCTTGTAGTTATCGGTAAAAATGCGGGTATGTTGGTTATTGAAGGCATAAATGAAAATGCAAAATTGTTAAACCGGGAAGAATAACCAAGCTGTGCCGGATTAAAATAAAACCCCAGCGCTTCTGTTGTTAGGTTTGCCGTGCCGGTTTGCCCTGCTGCGAGCAGAGGAACAGAAACCTGATCGATGAAAAACGGAAATATTACTTCGCTCTGCGCAAATGCGAAATGATTGCTTACCAATAAAAACAAAATTGCCGAATAGATATTTACTCGCATATCAAAACTCCTTTATAGCAAAGTTTACTCGATTATTAAACCAACTATTTTTAAGAATGCAACCTTAAATGTTTGTTAAAATAATAAAGATCGTTATTTCTTCCAAAACAAACCGGGGAGAAAT
>MNYQ01000108.1 GCA_001873185.1 Ignavibacteria bacterium CG2_30_36_16
GCAAGCCGCAATTAAAAATGTACAATGCACAATGTAAAATTAAAAATTGTAAACACATAAATATTTTGACATAAAAAACAATCCCGCATGCGGGATAAAAGTCAATACTATAGCGCGGCAAGCCGTCCGTTAGCTAACGGACTAACGGATAAAAGTCAATACCATGGTGCAAATTTCAGTGTTGTGGGAGAGATTGTAAAAAGAGAGAAAAAGGGGCAGAATCGATTTTAAAGGATTAGTTTTTAAGAATGTAAATTTCTAAAAAAATAGTTTGAAGAATTATCGGTTCTAGCAGAAGTCTGAGTATGAATGAGCCATTCTTAATTTTACTTGAAAACAAAGTACTTCAGATTAATCCATTTTCTTTGAGAATAAACAGTCCCAACGTTATTGAAATTACCGAGCCAAGCGTGGTTACAAGTAAAATGTTTGCAGCAAGTTTGCTGTTGCTTCCCATGGCTTCTGCCATAATAAAACTCGCTATTGCCGTAGGGCAAGCAAAAAGAATAAATAAAATTCCTAAATCTATACCTGTAAAACCAATCTCGTATGCGATGAAAGTAGTAGCGAATGGGATAAAAACAAGTTTAATTAAAGTTGAAAATAAAGTTTTTGAAATACCGACTTTTACATCACGAAAAGACATAAAACCGCCAATGCCGAGCAATGCAAGCGGCAGGGCAAGAGAAGCAAGATAGCTGCCCGTTTTATTTAAGATGTACGGCATCTCAAAACCGGTTGATGAAAATATTACTGCTGCGGTAACAGCAAGCATCAATGGATTTTTTACAATCTCAAAAAGCATATCGGAAATTTTTAATTGTTTTTCTTTTCTCAATGGGACAGTTAAAATAATTACGGAAAGAATATTGTAGAGTGGAATTGTAAACGCCAGAGTAATTGACGCTTTGCCAAGTCCGCTTTCTCCATAAAGATTAAATATTAAAGCAAGACCTATTACTGCAAAATTCCCCCGAAAAGCTCCCTGTACAAATACTGTTCTATCTTTTGGCTTCTTGACTAGGGGCGCTGCAATAAGCCAGATAAGCAGAAATGAAATAATTGTACCTGCGTAGATGAAGATAATTAAGTTTAAGTTGAATACCCTGTGAAGATCAATAGTAGAAAGTTCGATAAAAATTAATGCGGGGAGTGAAACCGAAAAAACAATTTTGCTTGAAAGTTTAACGAAATTATCAGTAATCATTCCTATGCGGCGAAGGAAATAACCGAGTGCAACAATTAAAAAAACAGGCGCAACCAGGTTAGTAGTAAAAATTAAATTCTGCATATAAAAAAATAAACCTAATCTTCCGGATCAATCTGGTTTTCCGGATCGACGTGAACATATATAACCGCTTCCTCCGCGTATTGTTTTCTTAATTGAAGTTCTACTTCCTCAACAATGTTGTGAGCTTCTTCAACAGTTAAAGAACTTATAACTTCAATATGAATATCAATAACAGGATAATTTCCAACTTTGCGTGTGCGGAGATTGTGCGGATTAATAACTCCATTTACGCTGCGAATAATATTATAAATTTTTTCTTTCTCTTCACTTCCAAGAGAAAACTCAAGAAGTTCTTTTATGCTATCCCAACCAATATCATAAGCAATTTTCATAATTGCAAAGCTAACGAGAACCGCTGCGGCGGGGTCTAAAATTCGCCACCGGTCACCGAGAAAATATGCGCCACCAATTCCAAATAAAGTTGCAACCGACGACAACGCATCCGAACGATGATGCCATGCATTTGCAATTATCGCTTTGCTGTTAATTTTTCTACCCACAACAACCTGATACTGATATAATATTTCTTTAACAACTATAGAAACCGCCGCAGCAATTAATGCAATAAAGCCGGGGCGGGGAACAACTTCACCGTAAATTATTTCGATAATTCTATCTACGCCCGTCCAAAGAATTCCTATGCCGACCAAAAGTAATGTTCCGCCCACGATCAGGCTTGCTAATGTTTCGAACTTACCATGTCCGTAGTCGTGCGTTTCATCAGCCGGTTCATTCACAATACGAAAACTGAATATCACAATTAAATCAGTTACAAAATCGGAAAACGAATGAACTGCATCGGCAATCATTGCGGCGCTGTTTCCAAAGATGCCAGCGAAAAATTTTAGAATAGTTAGAATAATGTTAATCCCGAATCCTATCCAGGTAACTTTCTTTGCTTCATCAACACGGATTTTGTTTATTGCCATCATATCGCTGTCAAATTATAAATTGATTGTTTTCATCGCAGCTTCGGGGTAACGCAGTCCGGCAGCAGAACCGTGGTGGAATACTTCATCAAGTTTTTTTATTTCGTCATCGGACAATTTTACTTTAACCGATGCAGCATTTTCTTCAATATATTTAATTCGTTTAGTACCCGGTATCGGCACAAAATCATTTCCCTTGGAGAGAACCCACGCGAGAGCAATTTGCCCAGCAGTAACCTCTCTTTCTTGAGCCATTAATTTAACACGGCTGACAAGCTTCATATTCTTATCAAAATTTTCTTTTTGAAATCGCGGAGTGTTTCTTCTGAAATCGCCTTCAGATAGATCATCTGCGGAATTAATTTTTCCGGTTAAAAAGCCTCTGCCGAGCGGACTGTAAGGGACAAAGCCGATTCCAAGTTCTCTTAATGCAGGAATTATTTCCGGTTCGGCATCTCTCGTCCACAATGAATATTCGGTTTGTAATGCGCTTATAGGATGGACAGAATGAGCGCGTCTGATTGTGTTTGGCGCGGCTTCGGACATGCCAATGTATTTAACTTTTCCTTCTTTCACCAGATCCGCCATTGCGCCTATCGTATCTTCAATGGGAGTATTTACATCAACGCGGTGTTGATAATAAAGATCGATATAATCTGTCTGCAATCTTTTTAATGAAGCTTCGCATGCCTCTTTAACATATTCAGGGCTTCCGTTAATTGAACGCGCGCCTGTCTGCAAATCTCTTACTATTCCGAATTTTGTTGCAAGCACAATTTGGGAACGTTTTCCTTTTAATGCTTTTGCAATCAACTCTTCATTTTTAAAAGGTCCATACATATCGGAAGTATCCCAAAAATTCACTCCGAGTTCGAGCGAGCGGTGTAATACATTTAATGATTCGTTGTCATTTGTTTCACCATAAAACTCCGACATGCCCATGCACCCCAAACCAATTGCCGAAACTCCAAGTCCTTCTGTACCCAACTTTCTTTTTTCCATTTTAATTTCCTCTAATTTTCAACCACTTCTGTAGTCACTGAATTAGACGTAACTGTAGTTACAATTTCCCAACCATAATTACGGCTTTCTAAAGGTCTGCCCTCAATTTTCACGACTTCTTTTTTTTGTTCAATAATTCTAATTATCCCATTTGACTGTTTAACTGCAAAAGCTCCGCTCGATTCTGTTTTTATAATATGAGGAATTTTATAACCTACAAAGCTATTTCCGCCGCCGCCTTTTTCAATGGCAGTGTTAAAGTAAATTTGCGCCACAGAGCCGGCAGCCTGGCATTCAGCCATTAGCGCTTTTTGTTCCGCAAATTCTTTTTCGCCGGGGGTATCACTGCAACCCGCGCACAAAATTATTACCAACAGAAAAGAAGATAGAATCGTAAACTTCATTCCCATATCTGCTCCAAAATTGTTTTTTGTTATGCGGCGAAAATATAAATTAACACAATCAATATGAAACTCCTGTTTTGTATTTTTAAAATCAAATATTTTAATTCGCCGCAAAAAATGGAGGATTATAAGCGGGTTAAATTTTTTGTATGGAAGTATGAAAAATGGCTGTTGCCATTAAATAGAATCATTGTAGCGCATACTCTTGCTGGTGGAGCTTATTTGTTGAACTAACTTTGATTAATTTTTCGGAGAGTGAGTAGATTTATGCTAAATTGCTCACGCCATAATTTGCGCCCTATACCGAGGCTTTGTGTTGATGCAGTAGTTGTTGGCGAAAATTGAAATTATATTTATATTGATTTGTGGATTTATTTATATTTAAAAAAAATATCCTATGAATTTTAATCCCGAAATTTTAAATATCGCGTTAAAAAAAAATCTCGTATTACTCCTACTAGCTCTAACCATTGCGCCGGTCGTTCAAAGCCAGCCATTAAGAAAAATTACTTTTGTTCCGCACTGGATACCACAGGCGCAATTCGCCGGATTTTATGTAGCTAAAGATCTTGGAATTTATGAAAAACATGGAATTGATTTAACATTAATAACAGGCGGTCCTAAAGTTTCTACCGCTTCTTTGCTTGAAAGCGGCAAAGTTGATTTTGCTTTATTGTGGCTTTCTAATGCAATTCAATTGAAAGCGAAAAAATTTGATCTCGTTAATATTGCACAGCTATTAACCCGTTCGGCTTTAATGCTTATTTCAAAAAAAAGCAGCGGGATAAAAACGCCGCAGGATATGAATGGTAAGAAAGTTGGAATTTGGGGCGGAGATTTTCAAATCCAACCGATGGCTTTTTTTAAGGAATACAATCTTAAAGTAACTCCAATAATGCAGGGAAATTCTATCAATCTTTTTTTCTTTGATGGGATCGACGTTACCTCTGCTATGTGGTACAATGAATATCACACGATCATCAATTCAGGTTTTAACCCGGACGAACTCAACACATTCTTTTTTTCGGATTATGGATTAAATTTTCCGGAAGAAGGGATTTATTGTTCCAAAGAATTTTACGAAGCCAATCCTGAAATTTGTAAACAATTTGTAGCAGCTACTTTGGAAGGTTGGAAGTATGCTTTTGAGCATCCCGAAGAAGCGATTACAATAATGCTTAAACATATTAACGAGGCTAAACTTCCCATAAACAAAACTCATCAAAGATGGATGCTTGCTAAGATGAAAGACTTAATTTTTCCGGCAAACAAAATGGATAATTTTGAAAAGCTCCCCAAAGATAATTATCTGCTTGTAGCCAACAAATTAAGAGAAGGTGAATTCATAAACGAAATACCCGAGTATGATTCTCTCTATAAACCAGTGATTATTCGGCAGGTTAAATGAGAATACGGGACCCAAGACGTAGTCTCTCCACTAAGATGATCCTATTCATTTTTTTAAATGTTTTTATTATCACCACAATTATTTTTGTTTACATTTACAAAGTTTCACACGATACAATTTATTCAAACTTAAAAGAGAATTCTCGATTGCTGACGCAGTCAACAGTTAACGAAGTAGAAAAAATTCTTACCGCAGTTCAAAAAGTGCCTGACAATCTATCCCAAGTAATTGAAACAAATAATTTTTCCAATTTCGAATTAGAAAAACTTTTAAAGATGGCTGTTGGAACTAATAATGAAATTTATGGAGCGGCAATTTCATTTGAGCCCGATTATAAAGACCTGGCAAATAAATATTCAACTATATACGTGTTTAAGGATGCAGACAAAATCAAGACTGATGTAGTAGAGGCAGATGATTATAATAGTCATATGATGGATTGGTATCTAATTCCTAAAGAGCTTCAGAGACCGCTTTGGAGTGAACCTTATTTTGACGAAGGGCTTGGGAACATCGTAATGTCAACTTATTCGGTTCCGCTTTATAAAATCGTAGAAGGCAAAAGAAAATTTATTGGAATATTAACCGCCGACCTTTCGCTTAATTGGCTGCAGCAAATAGTTTCAGTAATTAAAGTGTATGAAACCGGTTATGCATTTATGATTTCGAGAAATGGAAGCTTGGTTACGCACCCGAACAAAGAATTAATAATGAACACAACCGTTTTTAGCATCGCCGAAGAAACACATTCTCCGCAATTGCGAACAATCGGCAGGGATATGATTGCAGGCGGAAGCAGCTTTGCCGAGGTTGAGTATCATAACGTTGCCACAGGTAAATTAAGCTGGATTTCTTATGCGCCGGTTAAAATAAACGGATGGTCGCTTGGCATTGTTTATCCGGTTGACGAACTTTTAGCCTCACTAAATAATTTGTTCAAGATCGTAATTATACTGGCAGTGATTGGCGGCTTGATATTATTAATCGTTATCATTCTAATTTCCAGAAGCATTACAAGTCCCCTGCGAAAACTTGCATTTGCCACTGAAAGATTTGGGGAAGGAAAGTTTGATGTTGAACTTCCTAAAATTAAAACTAAAGATGAAATAGGCGAACTGACGCATAGTTTTTTAGTAATGCAGAATACGTTGAAGCAGACGATCGATGAGTTGAGGAAAGCTAACGAAGAACTTGAAGAGTATAGTAAAACTTTGGAAGACAAAGTTGAATTAAGGACAACCGAATTACGGAATAAAAATCTACTATTGGATAGAGCATTAGAAAATGTCAAAACACTTAGCGAAATAGGGCGGCATATTACGTCTAAATTAAATATGGAAGCAATATTAAACTCTGTTTATGAGAATGTAAACAGACTGTTAGACGCAAACAGCTTTTTGATTATGGTTGTAAATGAAAAAGAACAATTGATTGAATGTAAACTTTCCATTGAAGACGGCAGGCGGCTTCCCGAATTTAGTTTTAGTACAACAGATAAAAACAGATTTGCAGTTTGGTGCGCCGAGAACCGTAAGCCAGTATTCATTAATGATGTTGATACGGAATATTCAAAATATATTACGAGTAGATCAAAACCCAAAGCGGGGCAGTATGTTTCATCTATTATATATCTGCCTCTTATTGTTGGAGATCGAGTAATCGGCGTGATCTCCGCTCAAAGTTTTAAGAAGAATGCCTACACAGAAGCACATCTTGACATACTTAAAAACATTGCCAACTATACTG
The DNA here is from genome assembly GCA_001873185.1 of Ignavibacteria bacterium CG2_30_36_16. Classification (GTDB taxonomy): domain Bacteria; phylum Bacteroidota; class Ignavibacteria; order Ignavibacteriales; family Ignavibacteriaceae; genus CG2-30-36-16. Next base: position 6,781 of record MNYQ01000108.1, read on the forward strand.
CAATAGCTCTTGAAAATGCTTTTGCATACGACAGGATTAACTTAGCCAATAAAGAATTAAAAGAAGCGCAGTCTCAATTAATACAGGCAGAAAAAATGGCTTCACTTGGGCAGCTTACGGCGGGCATTGCCCACGAAATAAAAAATCCGTTAAATTTTATTAATAATTTTTCGGAGTTGTCTATCGATCTTTCTAAAGAACTTTTAGAAGAAATTGAAAGTCAATCCGAAAGGCTTGATGTAAAAACGGTTGATTACATTAAAGAAATACTAACCGATCTTAGCCATAACGTTAGAAAAATTAATGATCACGGAAAACGAGCCGACAGCATTGTGAAGGGGATGCTATTACACTCGCGCGGCAAGTCGGGCGAAAAGCAAAAAACAAATATTAATGATTTGCTCCATGAATATCTTAACCTCGCATATCACGGCTTCCGTGCGCAGGATTCTACTTTCAACCTCAAGATGGAAACAAATTACGACGCCACGCTTGAACCGATAAACATTGTTCCGCAAAATATCAGCCGCGTATTTCTGAACATATTAAACAACGGCTGTTACTCGGTTAATGAAAAGAAAAAAGAAAAAAAAGATTCGTTCAGTCCGCTGCTTCAAGTCTCCACAAAAAATCTTGATGACAAAGTTGAGATTCGAATCAAAGATAACGGCAAAGGAATTCCAAATGATATATTGGATAAGGTTTTTAATCCGTTTTTTACAACTAAACCTACAGGCAAAGGAACCGGATTAGGGCTTTCGTTAAGCTATGATATAATAGTTCAGGAACACAAGGGGGAGCTAAAGGTAAATTCGGAACAGGGAGAGTTTGCCGAATTCATAATCACAATACCAAAAAATTTGTGATTGAGGAATATTGATGATACGAATAATGGTTGTTGATGATGAGCGCGACGTTGAATCGTTGTTCCGTCAAAAGTTCAGAAAAGAAATGAGAGATGGACTAATTGATTTCCATTTTAAGTTTTCAGGCGAAGATGCGCTTGAATACTTAGACACAGCAAATGCCGCTGATCTGGTTTTGATACTTTCAGATATAAATATGCCGGGCATTACCGGGATTGAATTGCTGCGAATTCTTAAAGAGAAGTATGCTCATCTAAAAGTTTTTATGATTACCGCTTATGACGATAAAGAAAAATATGAGAAAGCAATCCAATACGGCGCGGAAGAATATTTTATAAAACCAATTGATTTTGAAATGCTTAAGAAAGAAATATTTTCAATAATAAATTAAAGCGAGCTTATTATGCCAGAAAAAATGTTAGTTGTTGATGATGAACCCGATCTCGAATCGTTGATCCGCCAACGCTTTAGAAAAAAAATCCGTGATGGTGAGTATGATTTTGTTTTTGCTAAAAATGGATTAGAAGCCCTTGCAAGGCTTCTTGAACACAAAGACATCGGTGTGATACTGAGCGATATCAATATGCCTGAGATGGATGGATTGACTCTCCTTGCAAAGTTGAACGAGTTAAGAAATCCCGCGTTACGAACTGTGATTGTTTCAGCATATGGAGATATGGATAATATCAGAACCGCCATGAACCGGGGCGCTTATGATTTTGTTACCAAGCCGGTAGACTTTTTAGATCTCGAAAAAACCATAGAAAAAACAATTAACGAATTAGAGTTAATCAGAAATTCCATCAAAGAACATGATAAACTTTTAGCAATTCAATACGATCTTGATACGGCAAGAAATATTCAAATGGCAATTCTTCCTAAACAATTTCCTCCATTCCCGGAACGGAGTGAGTTTGAAATATTTGCTTCAATGGAACCGGCAAAAGAAGTCGGCGGAGATATGTTTGATTTTTTCCTGCTTGATGATGACCGTTTAGGATTTGTAATTGGCGATGTTTCAGGGAAAGGAGTTCCGGCGGCAATTTTTATGGCGGTTAGCCGCACACTAATTAGAGCAACGGCGCTAAAAGGAGTTTCCCCTGATGAATGCCTGACTTACGTGAATAGTTTGCTCTGCCGCGAAAGCGTAGCCTCAATGTTCGTTACTGTGTTTTATGGGATCTTTGATTTTAAAACCGGCGAACTGAATTACTCAAACGGAGGGCACAATCCCCCCTATATTTTATCAAGCACCGGGGAACTTCATAAAGTTGAATTAACAGGCGGTTTGCCTCTTGGAGTTGTTGAAGGATTCCTTTTCAAGAATAATGTAATTCAGTTAAAACCGGGGGATATAATTTTTACTTTCACAGATGGCGTAACCGAAGCAATGGACCCTGATTCCGAACTTTATTCCGAAGAAAAATTGGAAAGCTTCTTGAAAGAAAAATATTTACTTAGCAATACCGCATTGGTACAAGAGACTTTTGTAGATGTTCACAACTATGCAAAAGGCGCGCTGCAGTCGGATGATATAACAGTGATGGCAGTAAAATTTAATGAAGTATGATTAATCATTTTATTGGCGGAGCATAAGAGGGATGCGGCATATAACTAAAACTACCATTTATGGTGATGAATCAATTGGTAGAAGTTTATAGTTGAGGCGTTATTTTTATTGCTACCCGGCAGAGATATGCGTACAAACGATTTAGTGGATTAATTTAAATTTGAATTATCCTTCTCCATATAATAATTAGAAAGCTTCCTTATATTTGCCTCTAAAAAAAATTAAAGATGCTAAACAAATACAAACATATTATTTGGGATTGGAACGGAACATTATTAGACGACACTGTTTTTTGCGTCGGTATAATGAACGGTATGCTGACACGCAGGAAGCTAAAAAATATTTCCGTGAACCACTATAAAAATATTTTCACATTTCCGGTAAGAACATATTATGCAAAGGTTGGTTTACAGGTTGATGATGACCAATTCGTTTTGTTAAGCAAAGAATTTATTTATGAATATGAATTAAATAAATTAAACTGCCGTTTATTTGACGGAGTTGAGGAAGTGCTCCAGTCTGTTGCCGCTTGCGGGCTTTCACAATCCATACTGTCTGCTTATTCTCAAAATAATCTAAATGAAATTGTTAAGCATTTTAATTTGACAAAATATTTTAACGGAATTAAAGGGCTTGACAATATTTATGCGGGGAGCAAAGTAGAAATCGGCAGGCAATGGATAGAAGAGCTTGGATTAAAAAAAAACGAGGTGATTTTAATCGGAGATACGTTGCACGATAAAGAAGTAGCCGATAAAATAGGCGCTGATTGCATTTTGATTGCAAATGGTCATCAGGCTAAATTAGTTCTTCAAGCTTCAGGCGTACAAACATTTAATAGTTTATCGGAACTAAAATTATTAAATTCATTTTAAAATATATTGTCCGGCTTTTTTGATCAACCAAAACTATGCGCTATTAAATTCACCGGCAGCTGGTTAATTGTATTTCATAACCCATCTTACTATTTTTACCCCGATTTTTAACAAATAGATTTTAAATTATTTAAGGTTAACTAATGCTTGAAACTCAGAGAACTATTGGTAAATCCGTTTCAATGTCCGGTATCGGTCTTCACACTGGAACATCTTGTACAATGACATTTAAACCGGCTCCGGACAATTATGGAATAAGATTCGTTCGCGTTGATTTAGGCGGCAGTCCCGAAATTCCCGCAAATGCAGATAACGTTGTGGATGTTTCCCGCGGTACTACACTTGCAATCGGTGAAGCTCGTGTACACACGGTGGAACACGTTCTGGCTGCTGTGGCGGGGCTTCAAATCGACAATATTATAATTGAGCTTGATGGCGTTGAGCCGCCTATCGGGGACGGAAGTGCGTTGCCGTATGTTGAAGTTCTTAATAAAGCAGGTTTTGAGCAGCAGAAAGCTCCCAAGGACTATCTCATTATTGATGAAACGGTTATGTTTCACAATGATGAAAATCAGGTTGATATCGTTGCTCTTCCGCTCGACGATTTTAGAGTAACGGTTATGGTCGATTATCAAAATCCGGCGCTCGGCAGCCAGCATACAGGTTTGTTTAATCTTGATACTGAATTTGTTAGCGAGTTTGCCCCTGCCAGAACTTTCTGCTTTCTAAGTGAAGTTGAAAAGCTTTCCAATTCTGGTTTAATCAAAGGCGGCGACCTCGATAATGCTATTGTTATTGTTGATCACGATTTGAGTAAACAGGAACTTGAGGCGCTTCGAAAAAAAGTTGGACTCAAACGGCATTTTAAACTTGGCGATAACGGAATTTTAAACAATAAACAACTCCGATTTAGAAATGAACCGGTCAGACATAAACTCCTCGATTTACTCGGTGATCTTACTCTTATAGGCGCTCCGCTAAAAGCGCAAATATTAGCCGCGCGTCCGGGTCACAAGTCAAATGTTGAATTTGCAAAACAGGTAAGAAAACTTTACCAGCAGAAAAAAATTGTTAAGAAATATCAACTCGTAAAAAAAGAAGGCATAGTGTTCGATGTAGAAGCAATTATGAGAATACTTCCTCATCGGTATCCTTTTTTGCTTGTCGATAAAATAATCCATCTTGAGTTTGATAAAAAAGTTATTGGCGTAAAATCTGTAACGAGCAACGAACCGTTTTTTCCCGGACATTTTCCCGGTCAGCCGATTATGCCGGGAGTTTTGATTGTTGAAGCAATGGCTCAAACCGGGGGAATTCTTTTGCTTAATTCTTTCCCGGACCCGGCAAAAAAACTTGTAATGTTTATGGGTATCAATAACGTAAAATTCCGTAAACCGGTTGTGCCGGGAGACCAACTTTTTCTCGAGATTGAACTTGGTGCAAGACGAAGCAAAGTGGTTAATATGAAAGGGAAAGCTTACGTTAACGAACAGCTTGTTGCAGAGGGAGAATTTATGGCAGCTATAATTGATAGGGAAGAAATAATAGAAGAATAATTTTATGATAAATATTCATCCAACTGCAATAGTAAGCAGCAAAGCAAAAATTTCGGACAATGTTTCAATCGGCGCTTTTTCAATTGTTGAAGATGATGTTGAAATTGGCGAAGGAACAACGATTCATTCTCATGCGGTTATTTATAACGGTGCGAGGATCGGGAAAAACGTAAAAATTTTCCAGGGCGTTTCAATTGCAAACGTTCCGCAGGATATAAGTTTTGCTAATGAGTATTCCATATTTGAAATTGGCGATAATACTACCATTCGCGAGTTCGTTACATTACACCGCGGAACAAAATCAACCGGTATGTCAAAGGTTGGAAAAAATTGTTTGCTTATGGCTTACACACACGTTGCGCACGATACTTTTGTTGGCGACAATGTAATTCTTGCAAACGTCGTTCAGCTTGCAGGTCACGTTGAAGTGCACGATAATGCAATCATTGGCGGGATGACGGCAGTGCACCAATTCTGCAAAGTCGGTGTCCATTCGATGACAGGTGCCGGGTTTAAGGTTACTCAGGATGTTCCGCCATTCATTCTTGCCGCAGATGAACCGTTAAATTATCACGGTGTAAATCAAATCGGTTTAAGACGGCGCGGGTTTAAAGCTGAAGATATAAACATATTAAGAAAAGTTTACGGATATATTTACAGTAAAAGTTTAAATGTATCGCAGGCAAAAGTAAAAATTTTGGAAGAGTTTGGGGATAATGAATATGCAAAAATTGTTCTTGAGTTTTTAGAGAATAGCAAAAGAGGGATAACAGGTAAATGATATGGAGCTTCATTAACACCGGTTTTAACACAGGTAAGTACAACATGAATTATGACCTACAGCTTGCTGCAGATTGCAAACCGAACGAAGCAATATTGAGATTGTACAGATGGGCGCCATACTGTATTTCGATTGGAGCAAATCAATCTTTCGAAAGTATTGACAAAAAAAAAGCGAAAGAAGAAAATCTGGATATAGTTAAAAGACCAACTGGCGGGCGCGCGGTGCTTCATTCTGAAGAACTTACATACTCGGTTATTTACCCGATCGATTCTGCTACTTCCGCTCATACGCTCTATCATCAAATTAATATGGCGCTTGCAAAAGGTTTGATGATATACGATGATAAATTGAGCGGAGTTGACCTCGAAAATGTACAGCCGGATTTTTTATCTCTATACAGAAACGATAAAGCCTCGGCAGTTTGCTTTGCCGTACCTTCAAAAAACGAATTGAAATTGAGCGGCAGAAAACTTGTAGGCAGCGCACAGCGTAAACTTAACAATGTTATTCTTCAGCACGGTTCAATTTTAACCGGAACTTTTCATCGGAAACTTGCAGATTATTTAAGCCTTTCCAAAGATGAAAAAGAAAAAATTAAAGACGAAGTGAAACAGAAAACTATTGAACTTGAAACAATATTAAATAAAAAAGTAGATTTCGGCAGGCTTTCAGAATCAATTAAAAGCGGATTTGAATTATATTTTAATGCCGAACTGATTGAATCCGGTTTTATTCAAACCGAAAACTAAATGAGATTAAAATGAGCACCGAACAAACATTCAAACGTATTACTACAAAAGCCCTTGGATTGCTAAAGAAAAAAGGAATTAAAATAACGGCTTTAACCGCATATGATTTTATTACTGCAAAACTTCTCGACCAGGCGGGCATCGATTTAATTCTTGTCGGAGATTCGCTTGGTATGGTTTTTCAGGGGAACGAAACAACTTTGCCCGTAACAATGGACGAAATGATATATCATACAAAAGCTGTAACCAAAGCAGTTAACCGCTCGATGGTTGTTGTTGATATGCCTTTTATGTCATATCAGTTAATTGCCGACGAAGGTTTCCGGAATGCCGGGCGTATTATGAAAGAAACAAATGCCAGCGCAGTTAAGTTGGAAGGCGGCGAAAGGGTGGCAGATACAATTAAAAAAATATCCGACGCCGGTATTCCTGTAATGGGACACATCGGTCTAACGCCTCAAAGTATTCACCAGTTTGGAAGCTACCGCGAAAGAGGCAGAGACAAAGAAGAAGCCGATGAGATACTTAAAGATGCAAAAATTATTGAGCAGGCGGGTGCGTTTTCAATCGTGCTTGAAAAAATTCCCGCCGCACTTGCAAAACAAGTTACTGAATCACTAACAATACCAACGATTGGTATTGGCGCCGGAATGCACTGCGACGGGCAGATTCTCGTAACTCCCGATATGCTCGGTTTGAACGTAGATTTTCACCCGCGCTTTGTTAGGACTTATGCAAACCTTGCGGATGAATGTACTAAAGCTTTTACTAATTATATTAATGATATTAGAAAATTAAAGTTCCCTTCGAAAGATGAAAGTTATTAGCTAAAACATTGAATATGATTAAATACTTTTTCGTTTTATTTCTTTTTATTATTTCATTCGGTTCGGGAATGTCGCAGTCATTATCTCAAAAAATGATTGAACAAGCTACCATTACCGGTATTGTTGAAGAAGAAAATTATTTTTGGGTTTCAACTTACGGCTTCGGTATATGGCGTTATTCCAAAAAGGATGCAAAGTGGTTTGTTTACAGCACCAAAACCGGCAACCTGGAAGACGACCTTTTTTATACTGTTGCCGTTAGCGATAAATTTGTTTGGGCTGGTACAAGCGAAGGTTTGTGGACACTCGACCGGAAAACAGATAAATGGCGCAAACGAAAATTTGCTCAAGGCGGCGAATGGGGTAACTGGATCCGCTCTCTTTATTATGATGAACCTGAAAAAGTTTTGTGGATAGGCAGATTTGTTAACCTTACAAAATTTGATGTTGCTAAACAACGATACTACGATATTAATTTAACCCAAGGAAGCGATTTAAAATCAAACAATATAAAATCTATTGCGCAGGATGGCGACAGCATACTATGGTTCGGAACCGAATCCGGCGTACACAAATACTACAAGAAAAAAGATTATGAAAATAAAACTGCATGGTCTTACATCAACAATAATGGACGCGGATTTAACGGTGAGGGCGATGCAGTTTCGGTTTCAGATTTTCTCTTTACTTCTTCAAACATCTGGTTTGCCACTGATGAATTTGTAACGCGCGAACAGCCCGGTTTTAACCTTGGTGGAATTTATAGGTTCAATCGCCTATTAAAATGGGATAGATATTATCAGGGTAATGGGCTGCCTGCAAACGGAGTATTTACTCTCTCACGTACTGGCAATACGATATGGGCGGGAGTTTACAGCTTCGACAAAGAAAGCAAAAAAGAAGTTGGCGCCGGTGTTGCGCTAGTTGATAGGATTACAGGGAAAACTCGCAAATTAGATTTAAACCAAACTAATATCGCTTCAGCAAAAATAACTACAACCTACTTCGATGGCGATTATATTTGGATTGGGACGGATAACGGTCTATACCGGATAAAAATATCCAACCCGCTTGCACAATGGTCTGCAAAAAAATAATCGGTTAGCCAAAAAGCTGTGGCACTTGATTTAATCCCGCCATCTTTTAAATTAGAATTTAAATTTTCAATCTTTTTAAATTACTCAAGTTGACAGCTTGTCCTTATAAACCGTTAAAACGGTTTGAAACTTTTACTTTTTTCTCATTAACCCACGACTTAAGTCGTGGGTTAATAAAACGAAAGCCAATTATAATAACCGTTTCAACGGTTTTTTCACTCACCAAACAATTAGGCGGTCAACTTGAGTTAAATTATTTAAATCGAACACATGCCCTATGAATATTTATACGGTGAACTTAGGGCTATTTTCAAAAACTGGAATAATCAAAATCTGTAGAAAAATGTAAAACGATAAATTACCTTATTAACCTTAGTAACATAGGCAGAGGTAAACTTTTTCAACCTTATTAGCTTATTATTCCCAAAATAAGGGAATAAGGTTGTATTTACTACGGCAAGTGTGGTTACTAAGGTTAATAAAACAGATAAGGTTTTGTTATGGGAATTAGTTTTCATTTCAAATCGATTGCGGCTAAAATAATCTGTAAAAGAATATATTTAAATACCTTGCAGCCATTTCCATTTTAATAAACCGGACAGTACTGATTTTAAATGATAAATTATATAAATTCCTTTGCGTTTAATTCATCCGTTAGCTAACGGATTGTTTTTTATGTCAAGATATTTTTTATGTTTTTAACTTTTAACTTTTAACTTGCGGCTTGCTGCACTATGAGATACAATATTAATATACAACACCTTCAAAAGGATCAAAAATATCCTGATGCAATTTCATTTTTATCCTCAATAATTAAGGGAGATTTACCCTCTAAAACAATATTGGCAAATCTATACGGCGCTGAATTGGTTGAAATTGTTTATTCCTTTATAAAAAATTTTTTACAAGATAAAAGTTATTCGAAGCGTACACCGCGGCTTCATCAATCTGCACCGAGTGAAATTGATGAACAAAGAACTGCGCTGGAAACAAATTCTAATTTTCAAGCAATTCAATCAAAACTACTTTTTAATCAACTGCCCGACGAAGGATCCTTTGAACCACTTTACGGTGAATATTCCGCTGCAATTAGAAAGGTGTTTGGTTTATTTATTCAACTTGGTTTAATTAGGCTGTGCGGAATTTCTGCAACGGCTCATTACAATAGAGTCGCTGGAGCTGTTTGGGGTTTGAAAATGGACAATGAAAATATCCATAAATACACTGCGGTTGCGGGTCTTCACGACGCAATTGAAGATTTGTTAAATATTTTAAAAGATAAAAAAGGTCGGGTTTACGGCATTCACCGCTACGATGAATTTGTTGAAGATTTTATTCCTAAAGAACTTCAAGAGCACGTAAAACTACTTACAAATAATTATGATTTAATACTCGGACATATAAATCAACAATTTATAAAAACAGACCGCTCTATGACGAAAAAAAATCTGCTGAATGCAATTGAAGTTCAGCATAGAAGAAATAGCGGTGAATTAGGTCTTCATTTTGAAAAGATGCACGAACTGCTTTATAATTCGGATATCAAAGAAGATATATATAAAAATGCTAAGTGGCGTTGTTACGAAAATCTTTATATTCATGACATGGCAATTTCAACTAAAGAAATGAACGATTATCGAACATTTCAAATTAAAGCTGTTGATTTGCTCGATAATGCGCACGGGCGAGATTCTTTGTCAATGGAAGGAAGAATTAGAAACATAATTAAACTCGGTATATGGGCTTCACAGGGATATAATCTTCAAAGCGACTGGCTTCCGCTTAATGATTTTGTTATGGAGGTTTATGAAGAAGCGCTTGTGCATGCAGAGCATCTTGTTATAAAAGATTTATTCGAGCCGCAGTCGCAGCAAGATTTTCTCGTCTCTGCACTTATAAAATTTGAAAAGCTAAGCCCGATTTTTTATTCAGATTATAAGCATTAAAAAAGTTTACTTCATAATCAGTTATGTCCATCTACCGGTAGAACACTGCAAATTTTTTATTTTATATCTCCGCATTTTAATAATTCGGCAATTCTTATAACTTTTTAAGCAGTTATTTTCTTTTTATCTTTTACACCTCAGTTTTTATAGTTTAAGGTAAAATGATGATAAAAATCTCCCGGCAAAGATTAGATACGTTAAAACATAATTTCAGCGGGAAACGAATTGCTGTTATAGGCGACTTAATGCTTGATTGCTACTTTTGGGGCGACGTTAAAAGGATTTCCCCCGAAGCTCCCGTACCGGTAATTGAAGTGGCAAACGAATTTTTCAGATTTGGCGGCGCAGCAAACGTGGCTCTTAATATTTTAAAACTTGGCGGCGTTGCTTATCCTGTTGGCGTTATCGGTTATGATAATGATGGTTCAATCTTTCGCTCTTTAATTAACGAAAACAAAATATGCACCGATGGTTTGATGATTGACGACAAACGTCCCACTACAACTAAAACAAGAGTGATAGCAAGACAGCAGCATGTGGTAAGAATTGATAAAGAAAGTAAAGATGATATTCCGGAACATACGCAGAACAAAATTTTAGATTATATAAAAGAAAATATAGAAAAGCTTGACGGTTTGATTCTTCAGGATTATAACAAAGGCGTTCTAACTCCCTTGTTAATTAAAAACATTATTGAACTTGCCGTGAACAATAACAAGTTAATTACTGTCGACCCGAAGTTCAGCAACTTTTTCAACTATCAAAACGTTACAGTATTCAAACCTAACAGAAAAGAAACTGAAGACGCTCTTGGAATTCGCATTCGTACAAATGAAGATATTTCCCTTGCCGGAAATAAACTCATTGAAAAGTTAAATGCCAAATTTGTTCTTCTAACACTCGGAGAAGAAGGCATTGCAATTTTCCAAAAAGGGAAACCCGAAAAACGGATGCCGACAAAAGCACGTAAAGTTTCAGATGTTTCCGGCGCAGGCGATACTGTAATATCAACTTTAACTATGGCGCTTGCTGCTGGCGCGGATATACTTGAAGCGTCTTACCTTGCAAATTATGCGGGCGGAATTGTATGCGAAGAAGTTGGTATAATTCCTATTGAACGAGACAAATTATTTAATACGGTGAGCGATCAACAGTAATGAATAGAAACCTAAGCAGAGAAGAACTCGTAGCAATTCGAAAAGAATTAAAAGCTAATGGAAGAAAAGTTGTTTTTACAAACGGTTGTTTCGACATCATACATTCCGGGCATGTTGATTATTTAACAAAAGCTAAAATGATGGGCGATGTTCTTTTTGTCGGCATTAACAGCGACTCGTCCATTAAAAGAATTAAAGGTGACAAACGCCCCATCCTTGATGAAAACGAACGCGCCTTTATTGTTGCAAGCCTAAAGGCTGTTGATTACGTTTCATTATTTGATGAAGATACTCCGAAAGAATTAATTGAAGCCATTGTTCCCGATGTGCTTGTTAAAGGAGCCGATTGGACTATTGAAAACATTGTCGGGCGTGATGTAGTTGAAGCTAACGGCGGTAAGGTGGAAACAATTAAGTTTGTAAACAACCAATCAACCTCAAATATTATTAAGAAGATACTTAGCAAATACCAAATTTGATAATAGTTATTATGGGCATCTCTAAAAACATAGTGTCATTGCGAATGAGTCCTCGAATGAAGCAATCCCAGGGTAGAATTTTGAGATCACTTCGCTCCCAATCCCGCAAAACGGGACGCAATGACAGTGAGGTCATTCTTTTGATAAATAAAGGCAATGCCTTTTTTGGTAACTCGCAATGACAATTGATTTTGAGATTTTAGAGATGCCCTTATGCCAAACTTAAATCATAATATTAATTTCAAAATAAAATTAGAAATAGTGCACTTAAAAATTGACTGAAGAAAATAAAGAACAAACGAAAGATAAAAAGACCATAAAGAAAAAGCGCACACTTTTTCATAGGGTGATAAATGTATTTCTATACATTTGTTTGGGAATATTTGCGGTGTTAATTATCGCTTTCGGTGTAAGTCAAACTAGAATGTTTAAAAACTGGTTGAAAGATTTTGCGGTTGAACAGGTTAACGGCGCTCTAAATGGTAAGTTAAGCATAGAAAAAATTGACGGAACTATTTTCACCTCCATTTATTTGCGCCATCCGGTTTTAACGCTTGAGAACGACACTCTGCTAAATGTAGAATCTATCGAAGTACGAATAAGCCCCTTGCAGTTGTTGCGCAAAAGGATATTCGTAAGAAAATTTGAAATAAAAAATGGTTCGATTGAAATAATTAAAAATGATAATGGTGAGTTAAATATTTCAAACCTCGTTCCGCCCGCACCAGAAGATACGACAACTTCCGAATTCCCTTTTACAATTGAGATTGCCGATTTTAAACTTACTGATATTGATTTTCGTCTTCAGCGGAGGGATTTGAAAGGGAGTACTGAAAATTATCAAACTTTAAATATGGATGATTTTCGTTCGGAAGATATAAATTTATCGTTGAACGCTTTTGCCGATATAAATAACAATCGGTTCGAGGCGGCAATTCATTATTTAAATATTAATTCGAATATCAACGACTTTGATCTTAATAATTTTTCGGGGGAATTTATTGTTAACCCCGATGAATTAAGCGCCTCCGGGCTATCACTCCAAACTGATTTGTCGAGCATTTCCATAACATGTTCTTTAAAGGATTTTAATCTTTTTGACAGCACTTCAATTCTAAAAAATTCTAATCTTCAGTTGTCTTTAGAAGCCGACAAATTTCACTTCTCCGATCTCGAAGTTTTTGTGCCGGCAACAGATATACTGCGCGGAGAAATTTATGCAGCATTAGATGCAGAAGGTCCTTTCGATTCGTTAAACATAAACGAATTGGAAATTGGAATGCCTGGAAGTAAGCTTGCAACCGTAGGGAAGTTTTTAAATTTAAGCGACCCGGAGAACTCATACATCATAGCCGATTTTAACAATACTTATATCGATCAAGCTGATGTATATAATTTGCTGCCTTCTTTAAATTTGCCCCGCTACCCGGAATTAGGTGTAATCAGATTTGATACTTTAAAATATGCCGGGAAGTTTCTAAATTTTAATACAAACGCATTCATTAAAACTGATAAAGGCTCGGTTCATTTAAATGGGTCGTTAAATTTGGAAAAGCTGCATATGCAGTATGACGCCTCTTTTTCAACACTCAATCTCGATATATCACCCTTTGTAAATATTCCTACAAATTTAAATCTACGCGGTTCTATTAAAGGAGTGGGAGTAAATCCTAAAACACTAAATGCCGATATAAATATTTTTGCGGATGGTTCTGTAATTGATGCTAACCGGTTTGACACTCTGAGAATTTCTGCAGATGCTAACGAGAGTTTTATTAATTATAATCTTCTTGCCGATTTCAATAATTCAACCGTAGATTTGATCGGCGATTTAAATTTCGAAAATGAAGATAGTCCAGCTTATACCATTAAAGGCGCTATACAAAGATTAAATCTATCTGATTTCAGCAAAGACACTACATTCCAAAGCAGTATTAATCTATCATTCGATATTAAGGGGGATGGTTTTGACCCCGACAAGATGAATTTATTTGCAAGCCTTCTTCTTAATGAATCCTCCTTAAACGACATCCGCATTGATTCAACCCGTGCAATAGTTGATCTTAGTTATGAAGAAAATGGTGAACGTATTGTAAACTTTGTTTCCGAGTTGGCAGATATTACATTAACAGGTCAGTATTCGATAACGCAAATAACTGAATTACTTCAAAGCGAAGCAGGTTTGATTGCAAATGTGATAGATGAAAAATTACGCGAGTTAAATTTTAATAAATTAGAAGCAGCCATTAGTAAGCAAGCAACCGCTATTTCTGTAAATAGTAAAGTCCCGATAACTTTCCCTCAAATTGTTTCCCCTATCAATCTTAATTACTTTATCGAATTAAAAAACTTTGATTTATTATCGGCTTTTATGGGAGATACTAAACTTGACGTTGATGGTTATCTTACAGGCAAAATCAAAAGCAACAGCGATAGTATTTCTGTTTCGATAAATACAACAATTGAATACTTAAAATACTTAAGCTCTGAAGACGTTTTTTTCTTCACCGATCTGCAGTTGAACACTTCGATAACAAACAGCCTACAGGCAAAAGCTCTTGATGATATTTATCTAAGTATAGATTTGGATACGAAAAGAATTTTCCTCGGTAACGAACTTAAAAACCTGAGCTTTAATCTGGCGCTTAAGAATAGAATTGCCGACATTAATTTTTACGTTGATTATGAAGAGATTGCTTATGTTAAATTTATCGGAATGGCGGATCTAAAAAGTTCATTGATTAAACTTGATATCGATTCGCTCAGTTTACGTTATGATGAATTTGATTTAGTAAATAAAGGCAATCTAAAATTCGCATACTCTGGGAAAGATATAATAATTGAACAATTTGTTCTCTCTCACGACCCCGGCACAATTTCTTTAGAAGGAGCTTTGGGGCAGCAGGGAGACCAAACTTTAAGATTACAAATAGATAATCTGCGCGGTAGTCACCTCAGCACACAACTGCTTGGACTTACAAAGGATAACAGCCTTTACGGAAGTATAAATGTGGACAGCCGAATTTCGGGAAATTTCGCAGATCCCACAATGGATATTAAATTGCAAATTGACAGCATTTCTTACAAAAAGAAAAACCTTGGTTCGCTCACAAGTAATTTAAACTACAAAAACGAAAATCTTAAAGTTGATGTTCGCTTTATTGATTCTTTGGTAAACCTAAATAAGCCTGCTCTTTTTATCGCCGGCGATGTTCCGATAAATCTTGCTATCAGCGGCGCTAAAGAAAGATTAATTAATTCGCGCCCCATAGATATAAAATTAACTTCTGAAGAATTTAACCTAAGCACTTTTGGCGATTTGCTGCCAGCCGTTAATAACATTAGGGGAATGATGACTGCCGGGCTAACCATAGGCGGAACGTATGACCATCTTCAACCCGAAGGGTTTTTAGAAATAAGAGACGCCGCTTTTATAGTTGAAGCAAATAATCTCGAATACAATGCCGGCTTAAAAGTAAATATAACAGAAGATCAAATTATTCTTGATAGTTTAACAATAGCAAATGTGCCGGGCACTAAAAACGGCGGTAGTATGACCGGTTCCGGGCGGGCTTACCATAACAATTTTCAAATAGCTTCAACCGATTTCTCGGTCAATGGGCAGTTGAAAATTCTTGACGAAACTTCGAAATCGGCAAGCCCGGTTGTTTATGGCGAACTTGTGATAGCTTCCCGCGGCAATATCGAATTACAAATAAACGACGATAGAAGATATTTATCAGCTCCGGTAACAATAAAAACTGCAAAGCTTACTTTCCCTCCTACACAAGCGTCATATCAAAACGCGTCGGAAAAATTTATTTATATTTTTGTTGAAGATACAGCAAGCGATAAGGGCGAACTAAGTTTTGAGCAGTTAATTGAATTAACGCAGGAAAGAAACCGAAGCAGCGAAGCTTTATCGACAAAAAATTTACCGTTTGATTTTTCAATTGATGTAGTTGTTGAGGATGAGGCAAAAATTATTTTTGTTCTTTCGAAAGAATTAAATCAAAACCTTACTGCAGTCCTCGGAGGAAACTTTATATATGAAAGTATAAATAATAATACAAGAGCTATTGGTGAACTTAAACTACTCGACGGTTCAACACTTCAATTTTTAACTAAAACCTTTATAGCTTCGGGTACGGTTAAATTTGAAAACGATTTAACCAATCCATATCTTGATGTAACAGCAACATATAGAGATTACTATTACCCCGCAGGCGATTCAACTTCGGCTTCAAATCAAGAAGTTGAAGTTGCGGTTAAAATTAAAATTAAAGGAGCCCTTGAAGACTTGGGGCAAAACTTTCTGCAAGGGGAAAATAATATTGCTATTTACCGCGGCACAAGCAACATCGAAAATAACGAACCTGACCTGACTTTAAACTCAACCGATGCGGTTATGTTTATTTTAACGGGAAGCTTTACTACCGGCGCAACACAGCAGCAGCGTAATCAAGCAGCACAGTATGCAACTTCGCTTGCCGGTTCTATTGTTGGAGGTTTTTTAAACGAACAATTTGGAGAGTATATTCGAAGTGTTGAACTCCGGCAGGTAGGCACAACAACTAAATTTAACGTTGTTGGTAGAGCCGGTGAATTTAGGTACTCAATTGGCGGATCAACAGCAGTATTCCAGGATTTGAGTTATGCAAATATTAAAATTGAATATCCGATTATAAAAAAATTGTTCCTGCGTCTTGAGCGCAGAGAAGCAATAACAACAAATGACATTTCAAACGAAATGGTAAACGAACTAGGTTTAAGATATAAATTTGAATTCTAATGAAACGAAAAGTAAAAGCATTCTTTAAAAACAATCCCGGCTCATCAAACAAGCCGAGAGAAATTGCTCGTCAACTCTACTTAAATGAAGAGTTTGAATATGAGGCGTTGAAATCAGTACTTCATCAATTGGTTGAAGAAAATTATATTGCAAAAAGCGGCAAACGATACCGGCTAAATGTTGTTCCGGAAACAAACCTTGTAACCGGCGTTCTAGAGGTTAATGAAAATGGCTTCGGTTTTGTCGTTCTAAAAAATTCCAAGCTTGGCGATATTTTTATTGCTTCAAGAAACCTTGGCGCCGCTTTTTCAGGCGATGTAGTTGAAGCCTCAATATTTGCAAAAGGTAAAGGTAAAAATCTTGAAGGACAAATCGTCCGCGTAATTACGCGTAAACGAGAAACAATTGTTGGAACTTTAAGAAAATCAAAGTCATTCTATTTCCTAAAACCCGACGATCCCAAAGTGCACCGCGACATTTACATTTATGAACAAAATTTAAATGGCGCTAAGGATGGTGATAAGGTTTTGGTTGGAGACATCACGTGGGATAATTCTTTGCTTAACCCCGAAGGAAAAGTGATTGACCTAATTGGTAAACCCGGTTCACCGGATACTGAAATGGCTGCTCTCGCGCATGAGTTTAATCTCCCTTATAAATTCAATAACAGTGTGCTTGAAGAGGCGGAAAATATTTCGCCTGTTATTGATGAAAAAGTTTTAAAGAATAGATTAGATTTTAGAAAGCATAATGTTGTAACAATTGACCCGGAAGACGCAAAAGATTTTGACGATGCTCTGTCTATCGAAAAATTAGAGAACGGAAATTTTTCCGTTGGAATTCATATTGCAGATGTTTCGCATTACGTTCAACCAAACTCGTCGCTTGATGCGGAAGCATTAAACCGCGGCAACAGCGTTTATCTTGTGGGTCAGGTAATCCCGATGCTTCCCGAAAAATTATCCAACGGGATCTGCTCCTTAGTGCCTAATGAAGAACGTTTAACTTTTTCGGTTGTTGCCGAAATAACATCCCGCGGAAAACTTCAAAGTTATAAAACCGGCAAATCGGTCATCAAAAGCAAAAGAAGATTTACTTATGATGAAGTTCAGGAAATTATAGAACATAAAAAGGGCGATTATAAAGATGATCTACTTGCGCTTCATAAGTTAGCTCAAACTTTGCGTAAAAAAAGAATGAGCGAAGGGAGTATAGATTTTTTTACCCCCGAAGTTAAATTTGAACTTGATGACAACGGTACGCCAATAAGAGTTTATCGAAAAGAGATGAAAGAAAGCAATCAACTTGTGGAAGAATTTATGCTGCTTGCAAATCAAATAGTAGCTAAACATATTGCTGTTCCTAAATCAGGTGCTGTAAAACCTTTTGTTTACCGCGTGCACGATTTGCCCGATCAGGAAAAATTACTGGAGTTTGCCCGTTTCGTAAAATCACTCGGTTATTCTTTCGATGCAAAATCCTCTTCCCGTTCAAACCAGTTTCAGCTTTTAATGACACAGGTAAAAGGGGATGAAGAGGAAGCATTAATAAATGAACTCGCAATTCGTTCAATGGCTAAAGCGGTATATTCACCCGAAAACATAGGGCATTACGGTTTGGGATTTAGTTATTATACTCATTTTACTTCCCCCATAAGGCGTTACGCTGATTTGATCGTTCACCGGCTGCTATATCATTATACAACAAATAAAAACGGTAAACTTTTATATGAGTATAATCTTTTAGGAGAAATAAGCACCCACATAAGTCAAACAGAACGCTCCGGAGTTGATGCCGAAAGATTATCGGTTAAACGTAAACAGATTGAATATCTAAGCAGTCATATCGGGGAGGAATTTCATGCTGTTATTTCGGGCATTATTCATTTCGGTATTTTTATTAAGCTAACCGATATACTTGCCGAAGGACTTGTTCGCCTGCGTGATTTGGAGGGAGATTTTTACGTTTACGATGAAAAAAATTATTCTTTAATTGGCAGAAGAACTAAAAAACAATTTCGCCTCGGCGATAAAGTAACTGTTAAACTCATTAGAGTTGACCAGGATAAAATGGAATTGGATTTTATTATCATTGAAGATTAAGAGGTCAATATTATGAGAAATGTTTTTCTCAAATTTTTTATTTTAAGTTTAATTCTTTCAACTTCAAGTTTTGCGCAGTTCGGTAAAAACAAAGTTCAGTATAAAGACTTTACCTGGTATTATATTCAAACCGATCATTTTGATATTTACTTCACGCAGGATGGTCCGAAGCTTGCCGAATTCGCCGCCAAAGTTTCCGAAGAGGCTCTATCATCAATACAAAAAAGTTTTAAGTACCGGATTAATAACCGAATTTCACTTATCGTTTACAATAGTCAAAATGATTTTCAGGAAACAAATATAACCGACCAGTACTTAAGTGAAGGCATCGAGGGTTTTACCGAACTATTTAAAAACCGGGTTGTCGTTCAGTTCAGAGGATCGTATAAAAAGTTTAGTCACTTAATGCACCACGAACTTGTGCATGCCGTTATGAACGATATGTTTTACGGCGGCTCGGCGCAGAATATTATTTCTAATAATATTTCTATAAATATTCCGTTATGGTTTAGCGAAGGAATGGCTGAATACCAGGCGCTTAGCTGGGACGTTGATACTGACATGTTTATACGAGATGCGGCAATAAACGAATATCTCCCCGATATTAAGCAGCTCGACGGTTACTTTGCTTATCGCGGCGGACAGGCTGTGTTTTATTACATCGCCAAAAAATACGGCAGAGAAAAAATTGGAGAACTCATTAATAAAGTTAGAAGCACCGGAAATGTTGAAGAAGGATTTAAAGCAGCTATTGGGCTTGATATTAAAGAATTGAATGAAAGATGGAAGAAAGATATTAAAAAAACTTTTTGGCCAGATATTGCAAAGAGAGATGATCCGGATGAATTTTCAAAAAGATTAACGGACCACCGGGAAGACGGCGGATTTTATAATACAAGCCCGGCTATTTCACCTCAAGGCGATAGAATTGCGTTTATATCTAACCGTAATTATTATTTTGATGTTTTCCTAATGAATGCTTCCGACGGTAAAATTATTAAAAAACTCGTTGAAGGTAACCGGACAAATGATTTTGAAGAATTGAATATCTTAACCCCCGGTTTAAGTTGGTCGCCCGACGGCACTCGCATTGCTCTTTCAGCAAAAAGCGGCGGATATGATGCCATCTATTTAATTGATGTTGAAAGTGAAGATTATCAATCACTCCCCGTTCAACTTGATGGAATAGAGAGCGTTATCTGGTCTCCCGATGGAAATA
>MNYQ01000225.1 GCA_001873185.1 Ignavibacteria bacterium CG2_30_36_16
TACGAGCCTGAATCTTTTGTGATTTCAAAATACATAGTACTTACTTTAAGCAGCTTAACTCTTGTTGGATTAGTTTTAGGTTTTTTCATGAACCGAAAAAAAGCTAAGACGGAACCGGCAACATCGGAAGCATAACAATTGCAAGAGCAGGAACAAATAAATACAAAAATAAATTTTGGGTCAGCCTCGTTCAAAAAATACTTTGCTAACACCGGCTGGATGTTTGGCGAAAAAATTGTAAGACTGGTTCTAACTTTTTTTGTGGGAATTTATATAGTGCGGTATTTAGGACCAGAACAATTTGGTTTGCTTGGTTATGCACTCGGATTCGTAGGTTTATTTTCAACCATCTCAACACTGGGGCTTGACGGAATAGTTACACGCGAACTTGTGAAAACTCCCGATAAAAAAGATGTGCTTCTCGGAACCGCTTTTATTCTTCGGTTGGTGGGCGCGGTTGTTTCAGTTTCACTCCTATCAGCGGGGCTTTGGGTAACACAGGATGATTCATTTACAGTCATAATGATGTTCATCATAGCATCTGCTTCTTTTTTCCAGTCTTTTGGCGTAATCGAATACTTTTTTCAATCTCGCGTAGAAGCGAAGTATGCAGTTATAATACAATTTGCGAGTGTATTATTGACATCTTTGATAAAGCTAATATTTATTTTTTCCGGGGCTTCATTAATTTATTTTGCGATTGCCGCCGGAATTGAGTTTGTATTTTTAGCTATCGGTTTTGTCATTATTTACAAACAGAGATCTTTCAATATATTTGACTGGAACTTTAGTAAATCGGTGGCGTCATCATTATTAAAGGATTCATGGCCTCTAATACTATCGGGGATGGTTGTTGCAATTTATGTTAAAATAGATCAAGTTTTGATTAAAAACATGATGGGCAATGAGCCAAATGGTTATTACACAGCAGCCGCACGATTGTGCGAAGCATGGTATTTTATTCCCATAGCAATAACAAATTCACTCTTCCCGGCAGTAATTAACGCAAAACAAACAAGTGAAGTTTTATATAAAAGCAGACTTCAGAAACTTTATGATATTGTAACCTGGCTTGCAGTGTTAATTGCACTTCCAGTTACATTTTTTTCGGAAGAGATAATCACTTTTCTTTTAGGTGAGAGGTTTTTACCCTCCGCTCCGGTTTTTGTAATTTATATTTGGGCAGGAGTAGCCGTCTTTTTAGGTGTTGCCAGCAGTCGTTTTTTAATTTTGGAAAACCTAACTAAACTTTCTTTTTATCGTACTGCGATGGGTATGGTAATAAATGTAATTTTAAATCTAATTTTAATTCCGAAGTATGGAATTATTGGTTCTGCATACGCTACTTTAATATCATATTCGGTTGCTACATTTTCAATTGGAATTTCGAAAACAACATTTCACCAATTAAGCATGATGTTAAAATCTATTTTGTTCATTAACTTTTATAAGTTTATCATAATTTTATGGCAATCACGTTTAAAGAAAAAATAAAAACAGCGGCATTACTGCTTAAAGAACCCGATATATTAAATGCACTAATATCATTTAGGCACAGCGGATATTTAAAAGACACAGGCTGGATTAATTCATACAAAAAAAAACAACCTGTCGATGCCGAAAACAATCCTCTTCCCTGGATGACACATTCATTCATTCACTTCATCGCGAATAAACTAACAAAGGAATTATCTGTTTTTGAATATGGTTCTGGTAACTCTACTTTATATTTTGCCGAAAAAGTTAAATCTGTTACATCACTCGAACACAACGAGGAATGGTTCCGAAAAATGAAAGAGAAAACACCTTCAAATGTGGCTTTAACATTTAACAAATTCCCCTCGGATGATTATTCTATGGCAATTACGAAATCAGAAAAAAAATTCGATATAATTATTGACGATGCAATGGACAGATTAAATGTTATTTATAATTCATATCAATCACTAACCGAACAAGGTGTTTTTATTTTAGATGATTCAGAAAGAGAAGAGTACAATGAAGGCATCGAATTTTTGTTGAATAAAAAATTTAGGAAATTAGATTTCTGGGGATTGGCTCCAGGTGTTCTTTTCGATAAATGTACTTCGGTTTTTTACAAAAGTCATAATTGTTTGGGAATATAATGTGGACTGCAACAAAAAAGAGAATTTTTAAATTGCTAATACCTGTTATCCGTATTAAAAAATATTTTAGTTGGCGAATTTATTTATCCACGAGTAAATCAATTAATTTGATCGTTGGTTCCGGTCCGACACAGTATAAAGGTTGGTTTGCTACTGATATATGGACTCTAGATGTGACAAAAAGGATTGATTTTCAAAAATATTTTCGAAAGAAGAAAATAAATAAAATTTTAGCCGAGCACGTTCTGGAACATTTGTCAAATAAAGATTTGGATCTTATGGTTAAAAACTTTTTTGAGTTTTCGGCAGAGAATATAAATATTAGAATTGCGGTCCCCGACGGATTTCATCATGATGAGAAATATATAGAGTATGTGAAACCTGGCGGAACAGGGCCCGGAGCCGAGGATCATAAGAATTTATTTACATATATCAGTCTATCAAAATTATTTACTAAGTACGGCTTTAAAGCTTATCCGGTGGAATATTGGGATGAGTTGGGAAAATTTCATCAGGGGTACACAGTTGATAAGAATGGTTTTGTAATGAGGTCATTAATTAATGACAAAAGAAATTCTAAGGGATCGCCCGTTTTCACTTCTCTAATAGTAGATTTCCAAAAGAAATAATACTTGCTTTTTTAGTTTGAAAAAGCTAAGTTAATTCTAGAAACTATTATTTAAACAAAACATTCGGGGGTCGGATGAAAAAGTTATTTGTTTTCTCAATTGTTCTCGCAGTTTTTTCATTTTATAGCTGCTCAGATGATAATTCAATAATTCCAACTACACCAGTTGGTGCAGGTAAAATATCTTTATCTGTTGATCGTAATAATGCTCCTCAGGACGTTATGACGGTTGTTGCCACTCTCTCAAGAAGTGGATTCCAAAATCTTGTTTCTTCAATGTCCTTAACTTCTGATTCTTCTGCAAATACCACATTTTCTGAATTACAAGCGGGTATCTGGCATTTGAAGGTTGATGCATATAATGCAAATAACATTATTTTATACACTGGTGAAACTGATGTTTCAGTTACAGGTGGATCAACAACAAATGTCTCACTTCAACTTCTCCCAACTGGAAATGATGTTGGAACTATAAATATTTTAGTTACTTGGGGAGTATCGACAAAAAACTGGATTGATTATCCCTCAAATCCTATTTTAAATCCATCTTACAATAGTTATGATTTCGGTGGAATTATTCAATCTATGGTTTATAGAGCCGAGGATAAGTACCTAATGTGGTATGATGGTGTTACCGGTAACGGTGTTAAATATGTATTGTATGCAGAATCTCAAAACGGATTTTATTGGACAAAACCTATTCAATATCCTGTTCTATTTCCTAATCTTAGTTCATGGGATTCTTGGGCTGTCCATCCAGGTCCGGTTATTAAAGAAAATGGCTTATTAAAAATGTACTATAACGCTGGAAGTTCACAAGAAGGTCTGTGGCACATAGGATTTGCAACCTCTATTGATGGTAAAATTTGGGAGAAAAATTCTCTACCGGTTATTTATGCCGATAATTCAGTTTGGGCTCCACAAATTATTGCCTGGTCCTTAGTTAAAAAGGATCAAACATATTACTTGTTTTTTACTGGTAGGAATTACCCTATTTATAAAATCGGTTTGGCAACTTCTTCAGATGGAATAAATTGGATAAAAAGAGATAATCCCATTCTTTCACCTAGTTTCAACTGGGAAGGTACGGGTGTTGCTTCTCCAAGCGTGATTCTTGAAGAGGGAATTTTCAAGATGGTTTATTCAAATGTAAATCCAACTTATAATGCATTTGGATTTGCAACTTCCATTGATGGAATTAATTGGACAAAAGATGAACAGCCGTTTTTTAGAAGCAATCAAACTCATAATCAATGGTCAGCTTATAAAATTTCTTACCCATGTTTTAATATATACGATGGGCAAAAAAGAATTTATTACACAGGTGAATCGAACTCATCAGAAATAGGCGTAGTGCAATACAGGTAAGTATTCGCCAATCTTTAATAAATGTTCCGAAAGAAAATTAAATATTTTTTCGGAACATTTTTTTTATCTTTACTCAAAAGAAAAATCACAATATGAATTTAGCTCCTGTTATCTTATTTGCATATAACCGCCCCGGTCATCTAAAAAAAACTTTGGATGCACTAAAGAATAATTTAAACGCCGATAAAAGTGTTTTATATGTTTTTTCTGATGCAGCTAAGAGTGAAAAAGATAAACCTCTTGTGTATCAAGTGCGCAGTATATTAAAAAACATTGTCGGGTTTAAAGATATAATTATTCGGTTGCATGAGGAAAATCTTGGACTCGCCGCTTCGGTAATTTCCGGCGTAACGGAAGTGATAAAAGAGCATAAAAAAGTTATAGTGCTCGAAGATGATCTTTTAACTTCGCATAACTTTTTATGTTTTATGAATCAAGCATTGGACAAATATGAAAGCAGTAAAAGTATTTTTAGTATTTCGGGTTACACGCTGCCTATTAAAATGCCGAAGCTAAGTTTTGATGTTTTTTTTAGTTTCCGTTATTCTTCATGGGGGTGGGCAACGTGGGAAGATAGATGGTTAAAAACCGATTGGGAAGTGAAAGATTTTCATGAGTTGTTAAATAATAAAAACCTTCAATCAAAATTAAATAGAAGCGGCGAAGATTTACTGCCGATGCTAAAGGCGCAGCAGTTAAATCTAAACAACTCGTGGGCAGTGCGATGGGCATATACAAATGCTAAAAATGATGCTTATTGTGTTTACCCGGTAATTTCCAAAGTTATGAATATCGGCACCGATGCAAGCGGTACAAACTTTACGAGAAGTACCACAAAATATGATGTTTTGATTGACGAAAAAGCGAATTGCACTTTTACTTTTTCGGATGAAGTTCAATGTAATACGCAAATTGAAGATGCAATTAAAAAAATAGTAAAACCTTCTTTGTTAAGAAAAACAATAAATAGATTTAAACTATCTATCTAAGACTTTCTTATAAACCTCCACAAAGTTTTTCGAGTAATTATATTTTTTAAAGATTTCCAATCTCTTCATAGAATTGTTCAAGTTATCTTTTCTAAATTGATCATCGGTTAATATTCTTTCAATTAACCTACCCAACTCTTCAATGTTGCGCGGATCGAAAATGAATCGGTAGTCTCCTATAGATTCTGGCAGTGATGTAACATTTGAAGCTAGAACCGGCGTCCCGTAACGCATTGCTTCATACATTGGTCCGCTGCCGGCTTCGTAAAGAGTTGGAATAACTACGGCGCTTGCAATTTTAAAAAGACCGATTAAATCTTCTTCGGTAATTATGCCAAGAAATTTTATATGTTTAGATAAATTTAATTCATCAATTCGCTTCTTAAGAATAGAATAATATTCAGTTTTGTTGCCCGTGCAAATCATTGAAATATCCACGCCTCTTTTTCTGAGCGAAGAGACAGCATCAATTAAGGCGGAATGATTTTTATGCTGCCATGTGGCGGCAGGATAGAGAATAAAATTTTCGGGCAGTTCAAATTTTCGCTTCAACATTTCTTTTTGTGTAAATGTTTTTATGCTAAACCATTCTTCCGCAAAAGGCGGGGGACAGACTGATATATTTTTTTTGTCCATCTCAAAATATTTTAAAACATCTTCTTTTACGTGTTCGAAAGAAACAATTACATGGCTTGAGTTGGGGATAGCTTTTTTACAATTTATAGCGCGGTGAAGCCTTTCTGATGCAGAGAAAAATTCGGGATAATGAAATTCCTGTAAATCGTGCATAGTTGTTATTATGGGAAAAGGCGCTTCATAAACGGGTGAAAACTGCACCGGCACATGAAGCAAATCGATTTTTAGTTTTTTAAGTTTTCTTAAATAAGGATTTAATAGATGAGAGAGAGTTTTAAAAAAATTTATTTTGTCGGGAAATTTTAGATAATCTTTATAAATAATGAACAGCTCATATAAAAAAAATGAAACCGAATATGATATTGCCGTAATTTTATCTTCGCGGTCAATTACCACAGGTTCTACTTTATCATTTAAATAATCGCTGAAATATTTTTTTTGATCACCTGAATAGATTAAATAAATTTTACTAATCTCATCCGATGCAATGAGCAATTTTAAAATACCGATGGAGTATGTAAATATTCCGCCTGCTTTCAAGTTTGAAGGATTGATATAAAAAGCGATTTTCATACGATTATAATTCCTTGAAATAAATCAAGTGTCCAATTTTATTATCTACTTCTGAAAACTTAAAACCGAAACTTTCATAAATGTTTTTTGCCGCCAAATTATCCGGAGCAACTTTTAACATTAGTTTGGGGATTTTGTTTAGCCTGCAGAAAGTGAAAGCATGTTGAAGTGTAAGTTTCGATAATCCTTTTCCGGAGTAATCTTCGGCAATCCAAACACCATAGGAAGGAATTTGGTAGCCTTGATCAAATCCACGCAGCATATAAAAACCAACAAGTTTACCATCAAACCATAATCCGAAGTAGCGGTCTTTTTGTTTTGAAGCGAGAATACTTTTTATTACCTGCAGTTCAAACGGGAAAGGAATAAAATGTTCGCTGTATTTTTTTCGTGATGAAATTAATAAGCCGGTTAGATCTTCCGCATCTTCAACCGACAAAGGCGAAATAAAAATATCTTTAAGTTCATCCATAATATTCGCGGATTTTTTCACAGATAAATATTATATCTTCTTCTAATAAATCAGGGTAACTCGGCAGGTTTATACCGCGCCAGGCAAGATTTTCTGCTACGGGATGTTTTTGATAACGGTCAGCATACATAGGCATTGTGTGCACAGGATAAAAAG
>MNYQ01000028.1 GCA_001873185.1 Ignavibacteria bacterium CG2_30_36_16
CATTTGTTTTTTCTGTTGGGAAGAGTTCATTGATTTGTTCACCAATCTTCAATTTATTAATGAAGTTCATGATGGGTGATAGCCCGGCATATTTTGTCAACTTTGTTCCCGTAAAAGAGTGCTTAACGTTTTGTGTTTTGTAAAGGATTTTTTGCTTATTTTTACTCATCAGAAAAGTGGCGTTTGGTTGTTGATTATTTTTTTTTAACACTTCAAAAATAAACAACTTATGCCGCTTTTCCTGATTTTTGTTTTAGAATTTTAGGTATCATTTAAAATATTTTGACAAAAAAAAAACAAAGATATTATTTTCAATACTATAAAGCATGAATGAGTGGATGATTGATGATCAATTAGAATTAGGAGATATTTCAAGTTCTCATTCAATCATACAATCCTTTGGCTAACATATAACCGGGAATATTATTTAAATTTTTCTTCCTAAATTATTTGGTTCTGTCTTGCCCCTCCCTCGCGGGGGGCTTTGCCAGGTTATGTGCCTTTGGATAATGAGAAGTTGTAACTGTATGAGCAACTGTAGTTATAAGCCGAGGATTTCAAATGCCATTAATTTTATTGATGTTTTTGCTGCCATGCTGTCGATCTTGAGATGATCGGGATAGTATAGCGGAACATTGCTTCTCCGTAAGGGCAGAGACCATTGATTTAAAACGTTTAGAAACCCTAATCTATCCTTTTGTTAAATCTCCTAAAACTTACGCCGTATTATTTATTACTTCGGCTCTAATTGTTTTTTTAGCTTATTTAGATTTATCTGCTTCTGCTCTTTAAATATCTTATTTGCGTACGGGGTATAAAATTTATTAGCAGAAAGAAAATCAATATTGTTTTGAAGCCATTCATCTTCAGAATATTGTTTGCCAAGGTATTTATCCCATTCGTGACGGAGACCGAGCGATTTAGTAAAAAAAATCTTTTTCCCCATATACGAGATGTCTGCATCTTTTATTACCATCTCTATTAAATTATCCGGGATGCTGCTAACTATAGTTGTCTTAATAATCGAATTGACTTTTTCGATTTTTTCCTCTGGGTAATTATGCAGACGCAAAAAATTTGAACATATCTTTATGCTTATTTCTTCGTGACCGGTATATATCTCGGTAAATCCTGAATCGTGAAACCATGCAGCCAGCAGAAGCATTTCGAGTTCATCTTCGGTTAATCCCGAATTCTTCCCAATGTCTTTCGCCGCTTCAACCACATTTTTTGTATGACTCAAGTCGTGATACTTTAAATCTAGCGAAAGTTTTTTCTCAAAAAGATCTTCAATAAAGTCTTCAACTTTTTTTAATATGCCGCTCATAAACAAAGCCTTCATTATTACTCCGCTTAAAATAATAGTATTTTATTAAAAAAATAAATATTTAACCGATCGATAATAACTTTTTTTTAAGGCTGAAATATATCGGAACAGAAGTTAGGAGTTAGTAGAAATTATATTATGAAGTCACCTTACGCAAGACACAGTTAATCGGATGTAAATCGAAGCGAAGCTTCGATAAATTAAATAATTTTTACGAAGCTAGCGCTTCGTACTACAAGATCTGTGTAAGGTGACTTATGAATTTTTATTATTTAATGAATAAGGAATATCGAACTATAAAAATATTCATCGCTTGTTACTGCTTGCCTGCCCTGCTTTGCGGTTATTCACGGTTCGATATACGCTTTCAAAAAAATATGTTTGCCGTTTTGCACAGTCCGTCGCGGCAGATTTTTACCGCATGGCAGCTTAAACGAAACCTTTCACAAAAGAAGAATTTGTCATGTAGATTCTCTATTTTTGCCCCTCATTTTAGAAAGTAATTATGGAATTGATAATAGGATATACTGCGGCATTTTGCACGACCGCTGCATTTATTCCGCAGGCATATAAAGTATTTAAAACAAAACGTACTACTGATATATCGCTCGGTATGTTTTTATTGATGACGTTCGGAGTATTTCTCTGGATGGTTTACGGATTTATGCTGTCCGCCATCCCCATAGTAGCAGCTAATTTCCTTACGCTCATACTTGCGTTTTATATTTTTTGGATGAAATTAAAATTAGATGTTGTGTCTGCAAAAAGAGAAGTTTAGGGGTTATGCCGAAGAAAAACAAGAGTTATAAAAAGTCGCCCAACCTGGAAGGTAATTATTCCATCTTCATATCGCGGGTCATCAAGTCCGTAGTGGCTTTTACAGGGTCTTTGCCTTCAAAAAGAATTTTATAGACCTCTTTTGTAATAGGCGTTTCAACTTTATATTTCTTCGCAAGCATAGAAGCCGAGCGGCTTGTTTCAACACCTTCGGCAACCATGTCCATTGTTTTTAATACTTCTTTTAACGTCTTTCCCATTCCGATTTGTTCGCCCACAAAACGATTACGGCTGTGGCGGCTCATACAAGTAACAATTAAATCGCCCATGCCCGATAGTCCGGCGAATGTTTCAGCTTCGGCGCCCATAGCCATACCAAGCCGGGAAATTTCCGCAATGCCGCGCGTCATAATGGCAGCTTTGGTGTTGTCGCCAAATTTAGCGCCGTCAATTATTCCGGCGCCGATTGCAATAACATTTTTAAAAGCGGCTCCGAGTTCAACGCCAAGTATATCTTTCGAAGAATATACCCTGAAGTATGAAGTCATAAAAGCAGCTTGAATTGCCCGGCTTGTTTCGATTGATTTAGACGCAGCAACAACTGCGGTTGGAATTCTTCTACTCACTTCTTCCGCATGACTGGGACCGGAGAGAACTCCAATCTGTTCGGTGGAAAAAGATGGAAATACTTCATGCAGCATTTGGGACATGGTAAGCAGCGAGTTTATTTCAATACCTTTTGATACGCTTGTAAGAATTGTGTTTTTTATTTCGGCGGGGTTGATCTCTTTAACAACTTTTCTTGTATACTGCGAGGGGACTGCAAGTATAATCATGTTCTTGTTATGAACAGCTTCATCAAGGTTGTGTGTAATTATTATTTCATCGGGAATTTTAACACCGGGAAGGTATAAATCATTTAAGCGGGTTTTGTCTAATATACGCGCATAGTGAGCTTTATACTCCCAGAGAGTAACATCGTGTCCGTTATAATGAAGCAAGACGGACAGCGTAGTACCCCATCCGCCTGCGCCGAGAACCGAAATTTTCATTAATAATTAAGTTGTTTTGTTTTTACTAAAATTAACTTTGTTTTCGTTACCATTAATTAATCGGACTACATTTTTGCGGTGAGTGTATATTACAAGCAGAGACACAAAAATGAGAAAAGGCAGTAATGTGCCATAGCCTTCTATATTAACGTGAAAAAGATTTTCTCTGATTACCAAAGTAAGGGGAACAGCAATTGCTCCTAGTATAGATCCAAGTGAAATATATCTCGAAACCGAAACAACTATAGCAAAAACCGCAACTGCCACAAGCATATCTATTGTAACAATAATGATAAGCATACCGAGAGCAGTAGCGATACCTTTGCCGCCTTTGAAGCCGGCAAAGACAGTCCATATATGCCCGATAACAGCTGAAATACCAGCAATAATTTGCACAAGTGTAAAATCATCAAATGGAGTAACGTTTTCGAAAGGCATACCGCCATAATGAAGCCGTGCGATAAAAACCACAGCAACTACACCTTTAAAAGCATCAAGCAGGATGGCAATTACGCCATACCTCCAGCCCATTACTCTCATTACGTTGGTCCCGCCAGCATTTCCGCTTCCGTGCTCACGAATATCAATGCCTTTTACAACCCTGCTTATTATTATACTGTTTGGTATAGAACCAACCAGATAAGATAAAATTATAATTGTGGTTAAGAGAAACATACTAACATCCAAATTTATAAATCTAAACCAATTTGTTTAGTGTAAATGATGGGGCAAACATAAGAATAATTAATATAAATATATAATCGAAAATTTTTCCCTCTTATTGATCCCTTTGAAAGTTTTAAAAAGAGTTATTACATCTTTCCAATTAGTTTTTTAAAAAGCACGATATCCGCTTTTGTTGTAATCTTGAAATTTAAAATTGACCCTTCAACAATATTAACTTTTCCACCAATTCGTTTAACAAGTATAGATTCATCAGTGCCGATAAAATTTTCATCATCAGCTTTTTTCATAGCCCTTAACAGAATTGAGTATTTAAATATTTGTGGCGTCTGAACATAATTAATTTTTTGGCGGCTTACATATTCTTCCACAAAATTAGTTCCTCTTACCAAAGTATCTCTTCCGGAAACACATACCAATGCGCTGCCTTTTTGCTTTGCGGTTTCAATTGCTCCGGTCAGTACTTCCTGCGGAAGCAAAGGGCGGGCAGCATCATGCACGATTATTAAATCATCCTTCTCTGCATTTATTGAAAGCAATGCATTGTAAACCGAATGCTGACGTTCTTTTCCTCCCTCAACAAACCCCTTTAGTTTTGTTATTAGATATTTCTTTTTAATTTTCTTGAGAAGATCGAAAAATTCCGGTGCGGCGGCAACAACTATCTCATCAACATTTTTATTTTTTTGAAAGACAGAGAGAGTAAAGGCAATAAGCTCTTTGCCTTTGAACAATAAATACTGCTTGGGAGCAGGTAATCCGCTCCGTTTGCCTTTACCTCCCGCCGGTATAATTGCAATTGTTCTCATAGAATGAGCATTGAATCGCCATAACTCAAGAAACGGAAATTTTCTTTTAAAGCTTTCTTATATGCTTTCGTGATTAGCTCGGTATCGCCAAATGCGCTAACAAGCATTATTAATGTTGACTCGGGCATGTGGAAATTTGTAATCAATCTGGTACCTATTTTAAAAGAATATGGCGGATAGATAAATTTATCCGTCCAGCCTCTACTTGGTTTTACGTAACCATCCGCTGTTACACTTGTTTCTAGCGCACGTGCCGAACTTGTTCCAACTACAAAAACATTATGGTTTAAGCTTTTTGCTTTATTGATTATTTCGGCAGTTTCTTTAGTAACCTCAAAAAACTCCGAGTCCATTTTATGTTTAGTTAAATCTTCAACCTCAACCGGGCGGAAAGTCCCGAGACCGATGTGCAGAACAACAGGAACTATTATAACTCCCTTTTTCTCAATCTTTTGAATAAGTTTTGGAGTGAAATGTAAACCGGCTGTTGGGGCTGCAACAGCGCCATCCACTTTTGCGTAAACGGTTTGATAATTTTCCCTGTCGCCTGGTTCAGGATCTCTTTTTATATAAGGCGGAAGAGGAGTAAGACCAATTTTTTCTACAGCCCGGTAAACGTTGCCCGGCTGATTGAAACGGACAGTTCTTCCGCGGGAAGTTGTATTATCTATAACCTCGCACCAAAGTTTGTCATTAAAATATATTTTATTTCCAATTCTTACTTTCCGTGCCGGATCAACGATAACATCCCAGATGCAATCTTCTGCATTTAGTTCTCTAAGTAAAAATACTTCAATCTTCGCATTTGTTTTTTCTTTCTTTCCATACAATCTTGCCTGGAAAACACGGGTCTCATTTACTACAAGAACATCGCCTTCCTTCATGTAGTCAGCTACATTAGAAAAAGCTTTTACTGATATTTCCTGCGTCGCCCTGTTCACTACCATCAGTTTCGATTTATCCCTTGGACTAACCGGATATTTAGCAATGACGGTTTTAGGCAAATTAAATTTAAAATCGGATAATTTCATTCTTCATCCTTTATGATGTGAGCTAATTTTATTTTAAAGGCAGGACGAATACTCATCCTGCCCGAATTAATTGTTGTTATTTTTTCTTAGCTAATTTCTTTTTTGAAACTGCTTTTTTCTTATCTGCTTTTCCGGCTTTCATTTCTTTAACAACCGCTCTGGCGGCTGCCAAACGTGCAATTGCTACTCTGAAAGGGGAACAGCTTACGTAGTTTAATCCTATTCTGTGACAAAATTCAACCGAAGAAGGTTCGCCGCCATGCTCGCCGCAGATTCCAACTTTCAGATTAGGGCGGGTAGCTCGTCCTCTTTCAGTGCCCATTCTTACAAGTTGACCTACACCTATTTGATCGAGCACTTCGAATGGGTCGTTCGGTAATATTTCACTTTGTACATAAAGCGGTAAAAACTTACCTGCATCGTCTCTCGACAAACCAAATGTGGTTTGTGTGAGGTCGTTTGTACCGAATGAAAAGAACTCGGCGCTCCGGGCAATTTCATCTGCTGTTAATGCAGCTCGCGGCAGTTCGATCATAGTGCCAACCAGGTAGTTGATCTTCTTCCCTTTTTCTTCCATTACTTCCTTTGCTACACGTCTTACAATTTCTTCCTGCATTTGGAATTCTTTAAGATCACTTACAAGAGGAATCATAATTTCCGGTTTTACTTTTATCCCCGCTTTTGCAACGTTACATGCAGCTTCAATAATTGCGCGAGCCTGCATTTCGGTTATTTCAGGGTAAAGTATACCAAGGCGGCATCCTCTAAAGCCAAGCATTGGGTTGAACTCTGCAAGGCTGTGAATCTTTTCCACAATTTTTTCTTCAGAAACTTTTAACGCCGCGGCTACTTCACGAATGTCTTTGTCAGAATGAGGTAAAAATTCATGAAGCGGCGGATCGAGCGTTCTTACAGTTACAGGGAAGCCATTCATCACTTTAAAGATTCCCTCGAAGTCTTCTCTCTGTAATGGAAGCAGTTCGTTCAATGCAGCTTTTCTGTCCTGTTCGGTATCGCTTAAAATCATTTTTCGAACAGACATAATTCTGTCGCCGCCAAAGAACATATGTTCGGTACGGCAAAGCCCGATACCTTCGGCGCCAAATGCAATTGCGTTAGCTGCCTGATCCGGCTGATCAGCGTTTGTTCTTACATTAAGTCTTCTCAGTTTATCTGCCCAGTTCATCAAACTATTATAGGTTTGAAAAATAGGGGATTTTTTAGGATCGAGAGATTTACTTATAAGAACCTGAATAACTTCACTTGGTTTGGTGTTGATTTTACCAACGATAACTTCGCCTGTTGTACCGTCGATAGAA
>MNYQ01000240.1 GCA_001873185.1 Ignavibacteria bacterium CG2_30_36_16
TTAAACCCAAGATTCCTCTTGTTGTAATTTCGAATAACGTAGAAAAAATAGACGGCGGTAAATTTTATGAAGAAGGAGTTTTTCATCTTGCGCAAAAGCCAATCTTTAAAACTACAATTAAAGAAATTATCAGCGCTTCAATTAACACCTTAAAAGAGAAAAAATACTAAAACAATAAAAAAGATAGGAACGAACTAATGTTAACTAAAAATATTAAAAAACATAACGGAGTAAATTTGCATAAATTTTTCTCTGTTTTATTTTCAACAATCATATTTCTAAGTTTTTCCGGAATAGCCAACGCCGCTAAAGGCGAAGACCCCGTGCCAAAATATGTAGGATCAAAATTGTGCGGAATGTGTCATAAAACAGAAGCCGCTGGGAAACAATTTGTTATCTGGGAAAACAGTAAACACGCACAGGCTTATAATACATTAAGTACGCCTGAGGCTGATAAAATTGCAAAAGAAAAATGCTTTACCACTAAAGCTGTTGAAACAGAAGCATGCTTAAAATGTCATGCTTCCGGTTACAATGCCGAAGCGTCTTTGCTAACAGATAAATTTAAAATATCCGATGGCGTACAGTGCGAAACATGTCATGGAGCAGGTTCGGAATATAAAACCAAGAAAATAATGGAAGATAAAAAACTTGCCGTTGAAAAGGGATTAAAATTGTATGACAACATTGAAGCGCTTTGCGTAACATGTCATAATGAAGAAAGCCCTTCATTTAAGGGATTTAACTTTGAAGAAATGTGGGAAAAAATCGAGCATTCGGTTCCTAAAAAGTAAACGTAAAAATATCTTAATTGGAAATACTCAATGGATCAAATAGGAAGTAATAAACCAGAAAAAAAAGATCGAAGAGACTTCTTAAAATTTCTTCTTTCATTAGGGCTGACAGGATTTGGAGTAGCCACTATTTATCCGGTTATCTCGTTTCTAAAACCTCCCAAGCAAGCGGAAGTGGAAGTGAACAGTGTGGTTGCCGGCAAACTTGATGACATAAAAACGGGCGAATCCAAGATCATACGATTTGGGAATAAGCCGGTAATCATTATTCATACCGAAGATGATAAATTTAGAGCTTTATCTGCAACCTGCACCCATCTTGATTGCACGGTGCAATATAAAAAAGATGAAAAAATTATTTGGTGCGCCTGTCATAACGGTAAGTACGATTTGTACGGAAAAAATATATCGGGTCCGCCCCCCCGCCCGTTAGATAAATTTAAGGTTGTAATAAAAAATGATGAATTAATTGTTTCAAAAGAAGCTTAATACGATATGAAAAATCAAACAAAAAAGTTTTACGATTGGGTAGATAGCCGCGTACAGCTTGGCGATCTGGTTGCTTTTATGAGCAAAAAATATGTCCCCGTTCACAGCCGTTCAATCTGGTATTACTTTGGAGGCGTATCATTATTCTTTTTTATAATTCAGGTTGTAACCGGAATTCTCCTGCTGTTCTACTATAAAGGAAGTTCGGATCTGGCTTATGAAAGTATTCGTTTTATTATGTCTAAAGTTCAATTTGGTTGGCTAATCAGATCAATGCACAGCTGGTCTGCTAACCTTTTTATTCTTAGCGTGTTCATTCATATGTTCAGCGTATATTTTGAAAAATCATACAGAAAACCGCGGGAGATGACCTGGATAAGCGGCATGTTTATGTTTGTGCTTGCATTGGCATTCGGGTTTAGTGGTTATCTGCTGCCCTGGAATGAACTTGCATACTTTGCTACAAAAGTAGGAACAGATATAGTAGGCGCCGTTCCTGTTGTGGGTGAACCATTAAAATATTTTCTTAGAGGCGGCGATGATGTAACGGGCGCCACGCTTTCCAGATTTTTTGGCTTCCATGTTGCGTTATTCCCGGGCATCTTTACATTTTTATTAATGCTGCACTTACTCCTTGTGCAACGACAGGGAATGAGTGAACCGATGCATTTAAAAATTATAGCTAAAGCAGAAAAAAAGACAATGCCCTTCTTCCCAAACTTTATGTTAAGGGATTTATTGCTCTGGCTTATAGTTTTAAACGTTCTTGCAATACTTGCGGTCTTTTTCCCTGCGGAACTCGGTTTAAAAGCAGATCCGTTAGCATCTGCTCCGGCAGGGATACAACCGGAGTGGTACTTTCTATTTATGTTTCAAACTCTAAAATTTTTACCCGCTCATGTTTGGTTTATTGAAGGTGAAGTTTTAGGAATATTACTTTTTGGTCTTGCCGGATTATTGTGGTTGCTGGTTCCCGTTTGGGATAGAAAAAGCTCACGGGGGCAGCAAAACCGTTGGATTAATTATATCGGAATTTTTTCCGTACTCTTCATTATTATTCTTACTATTATCGGATGGGTATTAAAATGAAACTTATACCTGGATTTAAATTAATAATTTCAGTTTTAACCTTAATTCTTGTTCAATATTCATACGCTTCTGAAGATCAATGTTTTAATTGTCATAGGGATCTTGAAGATAATCCTTCAAAATTATTTGTTGAAGACGTTCACTATAAAGTCGGATTATCCTGCAGCAGTTGTCATGGTGGAAATTCCAATAGTGATGATATGGAATTAGCGATGAATAAGTCAGCAGGTTTTATCGGTGTACCATCGTTGAACAAAATATCTGAGGCTTGCTCAAAATGTCATTCGGATGCAGTGTTCATGAAAAAGTACAACAAAAATATTCTAACCGGTCAGTTCGAAAAATTAAAAACAAGTGTTCATGGCAAATTATCCGTGAACGGACGCGGAATGATGCTTCAATGTACAACATGCCATAACGCTCACGGTATTAAAAAAGTAACCGATTCCAGGTCGCCGGTTTATCCTACAAATGTTCCTGCAACTTGTAATAAGTGTCATGGCGACGCTTCGTTTATGCAATCATACAACCCATCATTATCGGTTGATCAGTTAACAAAATACCGGACAAGTGTACACGGCATTCTCAATGCAAAAGGAAACACAAAAACTGCCGAGTGCGCAAGCTGTCATGGAAGTCACGATATTTTTTCGGCTAAAGATGTGAGGTCAAAAGTTTATAAATTAAACATCCCGAATACTTGCAGTCAATGTCACAGCAACAAAGATTACATGAAAGATTTCCCTATCCCAACGGATCAGTTCGAAAAATATCAAAAGAGCGTCCATGGTGTTGCGGTTTTTGAAAAGCAGGATTTGTCGGCTCCGGTGTGCAATGATTGTCATGGTAATCATGCTGCAACTCCTCCGGGAATTGAGTCCATATCTAAAGTTTGCGGAAGCTGCCACGCACTAAATGCGGAATTATTTTCAGCCAGCCCACACAAAAAAGCATTTGATGAAAAAAAATATCCTGAATGCGAAACCTGCCACGGCAATCATGAAATTCTAATCGCCAAAGATAAACTCATCGGCGTTGAGGAAGGAGCAATTTGTCTTAAGTGCCATGCCGAAGATAAAAACCAAAAGGGTTACCGGGTTGCAAAAATAATGAGAAGTCAAATTGACAGCTTAATGAGTTTAGATATAGTTGCCAAGAATTTAATATTTCAAGCTGAGCAAAAGGGAATGGATGTGGAGGAAATAAAATTCAAACTGCGCGAGATTCACCAGGCGCGGTTAGAAACAAGAACAATTGTCCATTCATTTAATGAAGCAAAATTTAAAGAAGTAACCAACAAAGGATTCAAAGCGTCCGAAATGGCGATCACCGAGGCAAAGGCATCAATAGACGAGTTTTATTTTAGACGTTACGGTCTCGTAGTAGCTTTAGCATTAATAACTTTTTTGATAGTAATTATCTTCCTGTACATAAGAAAAATAGAAAAAACTAAATCAGTTTAGATAATTTTTAAGGTGAATTATGATTGGCTCAACAGAAAATGATGGGATTGCCAAAATAGTTGCAATGCTGGATAGCATTAATGCCAGGTTATCCGCCGTTGAAGAAGCGATAAACATTCAACCAACCGATAACCTTGGATTAATTGAGGCTGCTGCAAAGCCAACTATTAAAGAAAGCAGTGAAGATTTAGAATTCCGGCTTGGTGAAAAATGGTTCGGCAAAATTGGCATTATTGCTTTTTTGCTAGCAATATTTAATTTTCTCGTTCTGCCTTTTGAAAGCATCCCGCAAACACTTATACTCATTTCCGGGTTCTTTATTTCGATTGTTATGATAACAGTCTCTTTTATTGGTGCAAGGATGCTTAAAAATCTTGCCGGTTATATGCTCGGCAGCGGATTAATACTCTTATTCGTCTCAACTCTGAGGCTTCACTTTTTTACTTCCGAACCGCTTATCACCAATCAGATTCTGTTGATAATTCTGCTTTATATCGTTACGGGAATATCATTAACATTTTCTTTGAAAAAAGAATCAGTATTTCTAACATCATTAACATTGTTGTTTTTCTATGCCGCTACTCTCATCTCAGATTTCCCGATACTAATATTTACATCGCTCATACTTGGTGCTTTTGGGGCAAGTTACTTAAGCAGGAAAAACGACTGGGGTACGTTAAGCATTTTTGCAATTCTGTTAACATATTTGGTTCACCTGCTCTGGTATTTGAATAATCCTTTTCTCGGTAAGGAAATGATGGTAATTCAAAATTGGAATTTAAATCTCATTTTCATACCGGTATACACGCTCATTTTCGGAATTGCAAATACAGACAAAAAGCAGGAAGAACTTGACGATTTTGTCGGGCTGCAGAAAACGATTTACAATGCAATCGGCGGCTCCGCATTGTTTATTTTAATTTCGATTAATTCTAATTATAATTTTGCCGGTTTACTAAATTTTGGATTGTCTTTAGTTTTGTTGGCTCTTGCATCAATACACTGGACTAAGCAGAAAAGCAAGTTTGCAACATTTTTATATTCTATGCTTGCCTATGCGGCTTTTAGTGTCGCCATTGTTTTAACTTTTTCATCTCCCGATTATTTTATCTGGTTATGCTGGCAAAGTATAGCAGTTGTTTCAACAGCGCTCTGGTTTAGAAGCAAATTTATTGTAGTTGCCAATTTTTTCATTTTCCTTTCTATAATTTTCGCCTACTTAATAAGTGCAGGCGAAACTTCCACAAGTGCAATAAGTTTTGGTTTAGTAGCGCTGGTAAGCGCAAGAATAATGAACTGGCAGAAGGAACGATTAGAGCTTACAACGGAGAACCTAAGAATTGGGTATCTGATAATTGCCTTTTTAATAATTCCATTCGTTTTGTACACAACTTTACCTCCTCATTTGGTCGGTATCTCTTACATTGCTTTAGCATTTATTTATTATTTGCTTGGCAAACTTATAAATAATAAGAAATACAGATTGATGGCTTCAGGAACTTTGGTTTTATCTCTTGTTTATATTTTTATTTTTGGATTAACAAGTTCGGATACTACTTATAAAATATTTTCTTTCCTTTTGGTTAGTATTGCGCTCGTAATTATATCTATTGTTTATGCTAAAGTTAGATTAAAAGAAAAGCGCAGTGATGATTAAATGAGTTTGCTCTAAAAATCAGTCTACAAGGATTTCAATCAATGCACAATAATTTTTTATTGCCGAATGGATTTACTGCTAAATAACTCACATTACGCATTATGATCCGTTAGCTAACGGATTCAAGTTTTGTCGGGGCTGTCCCAAAAGTTGAAAAAGTCATTGCGAACGAGTCTTCGAGTGAAGCAATCTTTTGTTTTTAATTAAAAATTGAACGAAGTGAAATCCCGTCCCGCGGGATTGAGATCACTTCATCCGGCAGCCGCCAATCTGCGTAGGTGAGTTCTCATTTTAAAATAACCATCTTCTTCGTCTGAACAAAAGAACCCGCCTGAATTTTATAAAAATATATTCCGCTTGGCAATCCGCCCGCATCAAATTGAACTTCATAAACTCCCGGCTCTCTCTGTTCGTTAACAAGTGTGACTACTTCCTTCCCTAAAACATCGTAAACTTTCAACAAAACGTTTTGTGGAGATGCATAGCTATGTGTCCCAACAGAAGGAATGCTAAAACGAATTTTAGTTGCTGGATTAAATGGATTCGGATAATTCTGCTCGAGAGCAAATGTTTTAACTACATTATCAAACTTATCATCAACATCTGTTATTATAACCTGGTATTTTGAACGCGCACCGACAAACGCATTATTCAAATCGGCTTTTCCCATTCCTGCTGCAAGCGCAAAAGCAACATCAACCGAAGATGATGCTGTAATATCAACCGGTCCAGCCGCAACTACGAAAGAGATATCACCTCCGCCCGCCTGTGCTTTGCCGATACCGTTTGTCATTGCCTGAATTTTTTCGGCATCGTCAAAACCGTCATAAATTGAAAACCCACCATCGTTGCCGCCATTTAATATTCCCCAATAACCGTTATTATCATTCGACACAACCGCAGTTCCTACCCATGGCTGGGCGCTTCCGCTGATATGATTCGCATATCCAAACTGACCAAGCGTATCGTACGCAGTAAAATCATCGGTGCCTGCCGAAGTGATATCCCAGTCAATAAATATTCCCGCAAACAAATTTGAAATATCCGAACCGGAAGTATTTGTAAGAGTGTATCGCAAAAGAATGTAATTGTTGTGCGGCGCTTCTGCAAAAGCATAAGAACGCAGCTTGACGCTTACGCCTATCGGATTCTGGGTGAGGTTATCGTTAAAAA
>MNYQ01000151.1 GCA_001873185.1 Ignavibacteria bacterium CG2_30_36_16
GCAACGGAAGTAAACAACTATGGGTTTGAAGTAGAAAGAGGCAATAGGCAGGAGGGAATAGGCAATAGGCAACAGGCAATAGGCAGTAGTGATTGGGAAAAAGTTGGTTTTGTAAATGGCGCGGGCAATAGCAACTCAACCAAAGAGTATAGCTTTACGGATAAGTCAGCAGTATCAGGCAAATATGTTTACCGCTTAAAACAAATTGACAACGACGGACAGTACACCTTCAGCAAAGAAGTAGAAGTAGACCTCGGTACGCCAACTGCATTTGCGTTAGAACAGAATTACCCTAACCCGTTTAATCCAACAACAACTATGCAGTACTCGGTAAGCAGTAAGCAGTTTGTTACAATAAAGGTTTTTGATATGCTCGGAAGAGAAGTTGCTGTGCTTGTAAACGGAGAGAAAGAACCCGGAACCTATACAACAGAGTTTTCATTAACCGGCTTAGCAAGCGGCACGTACATATACCGTATGCAGGCGGGAGATTTTGTGCAGACAAAGAAGATGATTCTTTTAAAGTAAAAAGTTTAAAATTGAAAGTAAAAAGAAAATCCTTCAGCAATGGGGGATTTTTTTTTTAATTAATATAACAACTTTATTAAATTGCACTCAGAATTGAGGTAAAGAATGATAGTAAAAGGAAAATACAGAAAATCAAAAATATATCTTTATGAAAGTGTTAACCTAAAAGATAACACCGAAATAAAATTAAACATCTTACCCGGGTTTGAGCTTGTAAAGTATTTTAGGATTATGAAAAACGCCTATGAAGGTTCATCAGTTAATTTTATAAATGAATTAAGAAAACCAAGAGCTGCAAGATTAAGCGATGCTTCTAATTAACTCAGACATTCTTATAGATTTTATCAGGGGATATAAACCGGCGTACTCTTTTTTGAAAATAATAAGGGAATTGTTTTCATAAGTATTTTATCTAAATTTGAAATAATTGCAGGCGCAAGGGATCAAAATAAGATCATCAAACTTGAGGAATTCCTCTCAAATTTTTCAGCGCTTCCCCTTTCAAATGAAATTATTGAATCAGCTTATGAAATTTTCAAAATTTCTTTTCTCATTAATAATATGTCAGTAACGATTCATTAATAGCTGCCACTTCAACATATTATAAGTTTCCTTTAGTATCCCGCAATAAAAAACATTACAGTAAAATCGAGAGGCTGAAATTAATTGTTCCATATTAGTCAAAATGTTAAATAGAAATTATTCTATATGCCCGGAAGAGAAGTTGCTGTGCTTGTAAACGGAGAGAAAGAACCCGGAACCTATACAACAGAGTTTTCATCAACCCCATTAGCAAGCGGAACATATATTTACCGAATGCAGGCGGGCGACGCTTCGGCAAGCTCGGGGCATTGGTTTGTGCAAACGAAGAAAATGATAATTTTAAAATAATTTAGAAGTCAGCAAAAAATTTCCGCTCGATTAGTTAATGGACGCACTGAGGGATCATCAAAGAAAAGAATTCATCCCTTTGCGGAATAAATTCCGACTTCTGACTTCTGACTTCTGACTTCTGACTCAAAATACTCTATTGTAAATAAAACAATATTATTTTACCTAAAATTCTAAAACGAAAAACAGGAAAAGTGGAGTAAGCTGTTTATTTTTGAATAGATAAAAAAAATAAATCAACGCCACTTTTTTGATGAATAAAAATAAACAAAAAATCAGTTTCAAAACACTACAGATAAATCATTCCTTTACAGGAACAAAACTGACAAGATATGCTGAACTATCCCCGATAATGAAATTTATTAATAAACTAATTAGATTGGGCAACAACTTAACGAACTATTTCCAACCGAAAAGACTAATGCAATAAAGTTTACGCATCTCTAAAAACTTTAATTGGCGCTCTTCGAAAAGCCGGTTTGGCAGCATATACTCGTATTCCGGTACTTAATCCGTTTCCGTTGGCTAACGGATTTTTAGAGGAGCCATAAAGTTTATCACTTCTTTAAAATGACTAAAGTCCTTCTTCTTTTTAGCGCTTGTTTCTTCCCCCGACCTGAAAGGCTGTGCCCCAACTAACGAACATTTCCATTCATCCATACATTAGAATTTAGTGTGAAGTCCGAATTCTTACCAATTCAACTTGCGTAAAGTGAGATATTAATTAAACAGCCGCACTCAGAAGGGCGGCTTTTTATTTAAGAATAAATTCTATTTTTTCGATTTCACCATCAATTGTAGAGCGGGGTGTGATGCTAAAAATTCTACAAAGAAGTGGATAGATATCAATATTCCGAATTGTGCCGGTAGTGTAATTGCTTTTTATCGCCGGACCTGTTGCCACAAAAATTCCATGCATATCAAGATGATGGTTATCGTACCCGTGGTTTCCCCCTCTAAAGTAGTTGTTTATTTTTTCCAGCATACTATTTTTAATTAGCGACCAGCCTACATCGGCAATAACGATAATATCGTAAATAAAAGGGTGTTCGCTAAAATGATAATATCCCGGCATTTCATTTTTCTTATAAACCTTGTAATGATTTTCGTTTCTTTTTAAAATTGAATAGACGGAGTCTTTAAATTTTGTTTCAGGCTGAATCATTACAACCGGACCGTCTCCGTCAAGTTCGTAAACATATTCGTTAATAAATTCTTCTATGTTTATTGTTTTATCGGGTGAAGTTTCTGTCATGCCGTGGTCCGATACGATGATGAGGTTTACACTGTCCTGCATCTCAATTGATTTAAGTTTACCGGAAATTTCGGAAACGATTTTGTCTAACTTTTTTATAGTTTCATTCAACTCATTGGAGTTAGGACCGTACCGGTGCCCATAAGTATCTGCTGCATCGAAATATAAAGTGATAAAATGCGGGCGCTGATCATAAGGTAGTCTCAACCAATTAATCACGCCGTCAATTCGCATCGAATAATCACGTTCGTGTTCATATTCTTCAAAATATGAAGGATGACGGTAGTTCAAATCAACTTCGGAGCCGGGCCAAAAATAGCTTGCAGTTTTAATATTATTTTTTTCTGCAGTTTGCCAGAATGCCTCGCCATCGTACCATTGTGAATTTTGAACTGCTTCTTTACTGCTAAGTTTGTAAATATCTCCGGTTACTCTGTTCTTAAAAAAATTAGAAATTATTCCATGGTGTTCCGGATACATTCCGGTAACAATTGTGTAGTGATTAGGAAATGTTTTAGACGGAAAAGAAGGTTGTAACGAAAGGGCTTTAACTCCTATTTGTTTTATTGAATCAAACGTAGGAGTAATATTACGATTAAGATAGTCCCATCTAAAACCATCGAATGAAACAAGCAGAACGTAAGGCTGCTGAGCGTTGATAGTAAGAACAGAAAACAAAAACAAAGCAAAACATAAAAACTTTTTCATAATACTTTTAATTAAAAATGAAAAAAAAGCCGCTCAAAATAAGCGGCTTTAAGATAAATAAATTATTATTTAGAGTCTTACGGAGAAACCTAAATTAAATGTTCTCGGTAAACCCAGGAATACTTCTGCATCGTCGGCAGTATGCATACCGTCTAAGTT
Organism: Ignavibacteria bacterium CG2_30_36_16; assembly: GCA_001873185.1. Taxonomy (GTDB): domain Bacteria; phylum Bacteroidota; class Ignavibacteria; order Ignavibacteriales; family Ignavibacteriaceae; genus CG2-30-36-16. Next base: position 3,542 of record MNYQ01000151.1, read on the forward strand.
ATTCTTTTTAGTATCGCCGTTTCTATCAGGGTTATCTTTGTAATAACCGTTGTACCGTGAATTGTCAACAGCGTCCTGAACAAAAACTTCGTCAAGAAGATTGAAAACGTGTCCGAATAAAGTAACGTCGAGTCCAGCAATACTTACAGGCACGTCATAGCTGAAATGAAAATTGTACAAAGTGTAAGATGGGATCTCCCAGCTTTGTTCATCTTTGAAATATGCTTGGGATCTTCCGAATGGATCAAAGTCAGCAAAATATTTTGCATTATATTGCATATCAGCCTGCAAGGTTAATCCTTCGAAAGGCATAACAGATAAAGCCGCAGCAATCTGTGTCTGAGGAGCGTCGCCAACTTTCACATCACTAAGGTAGAAATTATAATTAACGATTGATGCCGCGCCGCCCGAGGTTGTAGTGTAATTACCGGCTACGTCATCAGTATATTTCCAATCGCCAAAAGAAGCGGCAGCGTCTAATCTTGCATACTTAATCGGCTGGAAAGCTAATTCAAATTCCACACCGGTATGAAGTGAGTTCACACCGCTAATTCTAACAAGTCCGTCTGTTCCATCGGGATTAATAACGCCTCTTGTAACGCCTCTGTCTTTCCATGATGTGTAATAGAAGTTGCCTTTTAAGCTTAACATTCTTTTAAGAAGGTAAGCATTTGCGCCAACTTCAACAGACATAATTTTTTCGTTATCAGGGTTGGTTACGAGTATACTATTCTGGTCATCCATTACCTGATCAAGTATCGGGGCTCTGTTGATGTAGCCTGCGTTTGCATACAAATCAATCAATTCGGTTAAACGATAGCTTGCGCCGCCTTTAGCCTGGTAACCAATAAGATTATCCGATTCGATTGTTGAGAAACCTCCGTTGGGTCCTTTTTTGAAGTGGTTTTCGTTTGAATATTTGATCATTGATAAGCCGCCCATAGCATACAACGACCATCTGTTTCTCGTATATTCTGCTTGTGCGTAACCGCCATACCAATTGATAGTATTTGTAAAATCGTATGCAATTCTATCTCCAAGTCCCTTTAACTGTTGAGCTTCAGTTATATCAAATTCACTGTCTTTTGAGAGTAGAAAATCGCCGCCGAGCAAATCACGAACTTCTCTATAATGCTCAACAGTTGCAGTTCTCCAATCGACGCCGAATGAAAGATTTAATGCCGGATTAATTTTGTAGAAAGCTTTTGAAATTAAGCCGATAGTCCATTGCTTATTAACGCTGTTGCGATGAACTGCCTTGGATAATTTTACAATTCTACCATCTTTTAATGTATCGATATTTGCAGCGTTGCTTGCAATTGTAGCGTCCCAATCAATTACTTGCTGCTGCAAAGTACGGTCGTATTTCAAACCGCTGCCCGGGCTTGAGCCTCCGCCAACACCGCCTGAATAATAAGCAGTTGTATAAAGAGATAATTTGCTGCTTAACTGTGAATACCAGTTTAAATTAACTATCGGTTTATGATAATAGTTTTCTCTTTCCATAAGAGACGTTTGGGAAAATCTTTCAGCTTTGCTGCCATCCCAATATTGATAATCTGTATAATTTGGATTAACAGAATTCCAGTTAGCGTTGTAATTTAAACTTTGTTCTGCAAGTTTAGGATCGTTAAGCATTTTATCTGTATAACCAAGCTCTTTTGCATATTCATGATCAAAAGTTGCAGCGTTTAATTTATAACTTCTCTGACCATGACGCTGCGGAGCGCCCATTCCGTATAATTCGATACGGTTGTTGCCGTTAATTTGATAAGAAGCGCCGAAATAATAAGCCCATGCATCCGTCCAAGTTTTGTCTACAACTCCCGCTCCTGTCTTTCTAACCCCACCGAGGCTGAGAGCGAATTTGTTATCAATTAAACCAGTATGAGCAAAAAGAGTTTGCTTTGCAAAAGTACCGCTTCCCATTTCATTTTTATAAAAAACGCCGGGGTTAACTTTTGTAGGGTCGGTAATAACATTCATTGTGCCGCCAACAGAGGGGGTTGCAAGATTAACGGCGCTTAGTCCACGCTGCAACTGAATTGAAGAAGTAGCATCTCCAAGACCATCCCAGTTAGACCAGTAAACCCAGCCGTTTTCCATATCATTAATCGGCACGCCGTTTATCATGATGGCTACGTTTCTCTGGTTAAAACCGCGGATATTAATTCTTGAGTCACCGGCGCCGCCGCCGTTATCGGTTGCGTAAACGCTTGGGGTAGTATTTAACACAAGAGGTATATCGCGCGAACCGAGTCTCTTTTCAATATCGCGCTTGTCAATGTTTGTAAACGCAACAGGTGTTTCGCGTTCTTTTGCGCGGTTTGATATAACTTCAACACTTAAAGAAAATTGATAATCTTTAAGCGAGAAGTCAACCGTTAAATCTTTATTAAGATTTATTTCTACCTGCTTGGTTTCATAGCCAATGTAACTGCATGTTAAAGTATATTCACCTTTATCGGCGGTTATACTGTATTTGCCGTCTATGTCGGTGGCTGCGCCAAGTGTAGTACCTTTAAGATAAACGTTTGTACCGAGAAGTTTTTCGCCGGTAGATGCACTTGTAACAACGCCCGAAATAGTATATCTCTGTGCGTAAACAAGTGTTGAACCAAGAACCAGCATTAATACAAGAACTTTGTATATCTTTGCCATAAGGCATCTCTCCTAAATAGTGAATGAATGTGTGATTTATTATGTGAGTGATTAGAAAGAAAAATCATAATCAAAGTATAGCGTTAGATAATGTAAAATTTTGAGCCGTTTTGTTTTATAAATATTCATGGTTGAGAAAAAAAACATAGGCATTATTAGAAACAAATATATCAAAAAATAAAATATTCTTTTGGGTTGGGTTAAGAATTAATAATTTCTTAACCCGGGGTAAAAAGTAATTTGTTCATAGTTCAATAAATAAACTTTCTTTTTTTACTTATAAAACATATTAAAATGTTTTAGTACTCCAATCATTTTTATTTTAAAAAAAGTTTAATATATTTAATGCCTTTATTTTTATCGCCCCACAAAACGGAGATAGATCATTGGAATGG
>MNYQ01000181.1 GCA_001873185.1 Ignavibacteria bacterium CG2_30_36_16
AGCCATGGTTTTTCGAAAAGGGATATCCCGATTTAGCGATTAAAAAAATTGAAAACGGTGACGGTGTTGTTCGAGTACTTATTGAAAAAGTCGGTAATATTCCTGTGCCAATTCATTTAATTATCCAAACCGGAGAGGGAAGTGAAATATCAGTTGACCGCAGCGCAGCGATTTGGAAAGATGGAGCAAAGGAAGTTTGGATTGAGCATGAATTAATTGCACCGCCAAAACAAATTACTCTCGGAAGTAAATATATTCCCGATGTGAACAGAACGAACAACTAATCGAATAGCGGTTAAGCGGGTTCTTAACAAACACATTTAAAATAATCCAAAGCCGTTCTTGATGGGCGGCTTTTTTTGTAATTAAAATTCAATTTGAAGTTGTGCAATAGTCATATAAATAAAATAAATTTGCACTTCTAAATAGAACAAGTGCTTATTTGGTTAAATAAATTTTACAACATAAATACGGATGAATAAAACAAAACTAAATATTAAAAAATGTACGATCCTTGCAAATGGGAAACCGCCACGGAAAAGTGTAATTAGCCATCTTCTAAAGATGGGTTACTCAACCTTAATTTGCGCCGATGGCGGGGCTAATATAGCAAAAATATTAAAACTCGTGCCGGAAATAATTATTGGTGATCTTGATTCAATCACTGTTGATACTGTTGAATACTATACTGACAAATCAGAAATAATTCGGCTAAAAAGACAAAATGATACTGATGTTGAAAAAGCTTTGAAGTGGGCAATAAAAAATAAATATTCGGAAGCAGTTCTGCTGGGCGCAACCGGCGATAGGCTCGATCACACTTTTTGCAACCTTGGCATTGTTTTAAAATTTTTTAAGTTGATTAAAATTATTTTAATTGCCGAACGTTCCATTCTTATTCCCTATACAGGAGAAGTTGAAATCCGGACAGTACCCGGCGAAACAATTTCATTTTATGGTTTAAATAATAAAACTAAAATAACAACTAAAGGATTGAAATTCCCATTGCATAATGAAGCGCTGCCGTTCGGTATTCGTGAGAGTACAAGTAACGTTGCAGTTGGAGAAAAAATTCGATTAACAATTAAAGGCGGGATTATTTTTGTGATTCGCGAATTAAATATATTGAAAATAAATGCTCTCATTTAGCGGCGTTGATATTTTTATCATCATTTTATTTTTTGCGGCTGTAGTTGTAATTGGTTTTGTTACAGGTAAGAAATCAAGCAACAATGCGGATGATTATTTGCTGTCCGGAAGAAAAGTCGGGCTGTTTCTTTTTATACTGACAAATGTTTCAACCTGGTATGGAGGGATTCTCGGAGTGGGGGAATTTACCTACCGTTACGGTATTGTAAGCTGGTTTACACAAGGATTGCCATACTACATATTCGCATTTTTATTTGCAATATTCTTTGCGGGTAAGATTCGTAGAGCATCATTGTTTACGATACCCGATAAACTTTCGGAAGTTTACGGTAACACTGCCGGTTTAATTGCAGCAGTGCTTGTATTCATACTTGTTTCACCGGCGCCGTATTTGCTTATGACTGCCAATCTTCTTACTCTTTTTTTTGATGTCGGAATAATTGCAGCACTTATTATTTCACTGTTAATTTCAATTTCGTATTTGCTTTACGGCGGCTTTCGCTCCAACGTTTACACTGATGCATTTCAGTTTTTTGTTATGTTTGGCGGATTTATTGTGCTTGTTGTTATCTTGATAATCTCAAATGGTTTTGAGATGCTTCAAAACAATCTTCCTCCGGCGCATTTAAAATTAACCGGAGAGGCTTCGCCGGCTTTTATCTCAGTTTGGTTTTTAATTGCACTTTGGACTTTTGCCGATCCCGGTTTTCATCAGCGCTGTTACGCAGCAAAAGATGAAAATACAGCGGTGAAAGGAATCATATATTCAATATTTTTCTGGGCGCTGTTCGATTTTCTCACAACAACTTCAGGATTGTTTGCTCGTGCAATGTTGCCAAACATCGAAACTCCTGTTCTCGCATATCCGCTGCTTGCCGAAATAGTTTTGATTCCAGGTGTTCGCGGAATTTTTTATGCTGCATTGTTCGCAACAATAATGTCAACGTTAAATAGTTTTTTATTTCTGAGCGGCACAACAATCGGGAGAGATTTTATATATCGCTTAAAAAAACAGAAGAGTGAAAATTCATTAAAAAAATATACTGTTATAGGATTAATTATTAGTGGAATATTATCAATCATTCTTGCATATAAAATTCCTTCAGTAATTGAGATCTGGTACACAATCGGGTCGTTCTGTATACCGGGAATTATCCTACCGGTCATATCAGCTTATTATGAGAAAATTAGAATTGACAGAAAAATTATTATTGCCGAAATATTAACCGCATCGCTGCTAAGTATTACATGGTTTTTTATAAAAGCAAAAATAAACGGCGGACAAACGATTCAACAGATTGAACCGATGTTGGTAGGTTTTGCTGCAGCGCTAATTATCCATTCTACGGGCTTATTCATCAAGTCTTCTTCTTTGAAGCAGCGATAAGATAACCGAAAAGGCTAATGTAAAAATTATTATACATAAAGAGATGATTGTAGGAATTGCGTATAAATCTGCAATAACCATTTTAATGCCCACGTAAAAAAGTATTAACGCCACACCATATTTTAGATAAATAAACAAATCAACCACTCCGGATAGAGCAAAATATAATGCGCGTAATCCAAGTATTGCAAAAATATTCGATGAAATGATTATAAATGTATCTTTTGTTATTGCAATGATTGCCGGTATCGAATCAATTGCGAACACTATATCAGATGATTCAATAAGCATCAAAGTTAAAAACATAGACGTCATATAGAGTTTGCCGTTTTCCCGAATAAAAAAATGACGCCCGCTATAAGTAGGATGCAGTTTAAAATATTTGCGCAAAACTTTCACCACCAAATTGCTATCAAGGTCTATTGCTTCTTCCTTCCCGAATGCCATTTTATATGCAGCGTAGAATAGAATTACTCCGAATACATAAATGATAGGGTGAAAAAGTTTTATTAAACTTACTCCAGCAATTATAAAAACAATTCTAAAAATGATTGCGCTTATAATTCCCCATTTAAGAATATGCGGCTGATCCACTTTCTTTATCCCCATTACAGAAAATATCATTAAAAAAACAAAAAGATTATCTACGGATAATGACTTTTCTATTAAATATCCGGTAATAAATTCAAGTGCACGTGCATGACCTTCTTCAAGATAAAAATAAATAAAAACATTAAAAAGGAGTGCAGTTACAATCCATACTGCGCTCCAAAGTAAACTTGCTTTTAATGTTATTTGTCCGCGCCGATGATCGGTTACATAAAGGTCTATGAAAAATAATATTGCAACAATAATTGAAAAAAATATCCAAAATGTAAATTCATTGAATAGCATAAAACTTTCTTGATATGAGAGCGTTACTTCTTAATTAATCTTATAAATTTTCTTTTCCCGACTTTTAACACCTTTGGTGAGTTTACAATTATGGTAGTAGAAATTTCTGTAATCTTTTCACCGTCAATAGAGACGCCTCCCTGCGCAACAAGACGTCTTGCTTCACCTTTGGACGAAGCAAAATTTACAAGAGTTAATAAATCAATTATGTTTACGCCATTCTTATCCGTATCAATAGAGAATTCTACAATATCATCCGGGACATTTTTTTTTATAAAAATTCTGTCAAATTCTTCTTCAGCTTGAACTGCGGCTTCATTACTGTGGTACATTGCAACAATATTGCGGGCAAGTTCTCTTTTCAAATCGCGCGGATTAAAATTTGAGTCAGCTAACTTTGCCTTTACATCGGCAAGTTTTTCTTTGCTTACATCCGTAGCAAGTTCAAAATAATTAAAAATGAGTGTATCGGGAATTGAAAGAGTTTTGCCGTACATTTCATTTGGCTTTTCGGAAATGCCAATATAATTGTTGTATGATTTACTCATCTTTTCAACGCCGTCAGTTCCAACGATTAGAGGCATAGTTAATATAACTTGCGGTTCAATTCCGTACTCACGCTGAATATCTCTTCCTACAAGTAAGTTAAACTTCTGATCTGTTCCGCCGAGTTCAACATCGCTTTTTATTGCTACTGAATCCATAGCCTGAGCAAGCGGATAAAGAAACTCGTGAACGCTGATCGGTTCGCCCGCTTTAAATCTTTTTGTAAAATCATCCCGTTCAATCATTCGTGCAACAGTATATTTTGAAGCAAGTTTTATTACTTCTTCAAAATTCATTTTGCTTAGCCATTCGCTATTATATAAAATTTTAGTTTTAACTTTATCAAGAATTTTTGATGCTTGTTCAAAATACGACTGTCCGTTTATTCTTGTTGCTTCAAGGGAAAGAGCAGGACGCGTAACGTTGCGCCCCGAAGGATCGCCAATCATACCGGTAAAATCGCCGATGATTAAAATTGCCTGATGACCGAGTGTTTGAAACTGTGCAAGTTTCCTTAATACCACAGAGTGACCAATATGTAAATCGGGTCTACTCGGGTCGCATCCGAGTTTTATATTTAGTCGATTGCCGGTTTGAATAGACTTCTCCAATTTTTTGACTAATTCATCTTCAGGAATTATTTCAAACGCACCTCTTTTGATCAGGTCCATCTGTTCATTTATAGAAGGGAAGGAAATTTTATTCATTTTAAAGTTTCTATTGTTTAATCTTTATTCATTGTGCTCATTGTACATTGTACATTATGCATTGTACATTGTACATTATTTAAAGTTACGTTCCTGGTCGCGTTGCTGATCGCGTTTGGTTATTGCTTCACGCTTATCATATACTTTTTTCCCTTTTGCAAGCGCAATTTCCACTTTTACTTTGCCTTTTTTAAAGTAAAGACGCAACGGAACAAGAGTTAAACCTTTTTCTTTTGTTTTTCCGATTAACTTTCTAATCTCACTTTTTTTAAGCAATAGTTTTCGGTCTCGTGTAGGTTCGTGGTTATTAATATTACCCTGCTCATAAGGACTAATATGCAGTGCGATTAACCACACTTCACCGGCACGCAGCATAGCGTAACTATCTACAATATTAGCTTTACCCTGCCTTAAAGCTTTTACTTCGGTGCCCTGTAATACAATTCCAGCTTCATAAGTCTGTACGATTGAATACTCGTATCGGGCTTTGCGATTAACAGTTATATTCTTTTCTTCGGATTCTGCCATAAATCATTAAAAAATGAGATTGAAGTTATTTTTATTGAGGACTAAAATCAAGAAAAAATGAGATAAAGTTTGGGTAGTTCATAAGTTTTGCGCATCCGTCCAAAACATTTTTTATTCCGTTCCGATGGGGTTTTAGATTTTGTGAAGATGTCATGTATTATAAAAGAGTTCATTCTAAAAAGGTAATTTCCGTCGGTTAGCTAATCCGTTAGCCAACGGAGAATGGCAAATAAACAATATTAGCTTTTGGAGTGAACTCATTTTAAAATATTAATTATTTTGAACAAAAATGAAGGTTTGCAAGATTCATAAAGTTCGCAGAGTTTTTAAGATTTTTAAAAATTGTAAAATTTATCAGGTTATCATTATTGACTAATTTTATAAACTTTGATTATTTACTTGCTTTAGATATTTTTTGACACAATTTTAAGTATGTTTTAGGCAATCAACTTTAAGGTATTTAGTGCGATTTAAAATTATTCTACTACTATTTATTTTCAATTCACTTTATTTATCATTTGCTCAGTCATTTTCTGTTAGTAAAATTGAACCTCCAAATTGGTGGACAGATTTTAAATGGAGTCCATTGCAGCTAATGATTTACGGTGAGGGCTTAACTGATTGTACAGCGTCTTTTGAAGACGAAAGGATAAAGGTTTCTGCAATTCATCCGGCTGGTAGTGAAAGATATGCTTTTGCTGATGTAATAATTCCAAAAGATTTACCCGAAGCTGAATATAGGTTGATCATCCAAAAAGGCAATGAGAAAATTGAAGTTGATTATCCAATTCTTCATAGAAAATATTCGATGAAAGAACAAAATGGCTTCTCGAGCAAAGATATTATTTATTTAATTACTCCCGACCGATTTGCAAACGGCAACACTTCTAACGATTTTTTATATAATGACGAAGAAAAATTTATACCTTCCGATTTAGACGGACGAAAAGGGGGTGACTTAACCGGCATGATCAATCATATTAATTATATAAATGAGTTAGGCGTATCTGCAATTTGGGTTACGCCGGTTCTCGAAAATAATATGTGGATGAGTTACCACGGCTACGCCGCAACAGATTTATACAAAGTTGACGCGCGTTTTGGCGGCAATGAGGAGTATAAAAGATTTGTGGAACTTGCTCATCAAAAAGATTTAAAAGTAATTTACGATCACGTATCGAATCATATCGGGGTAAACCACATATGGACAATAAATCCTCCTTTCGAAGATTGGTTTAATGGCTCTGTTGAAAATCATATTTCAACAAACCATAACAAAATTGCAATAATGGATATTCACAATGATACTGTAACGCTCGAGATTAACGAGACTGGCTGGTTCGAAAATTATATGCCCGATTTGAATCAGCGAAATGAGTTTTTAAGTAATTATCTCATCCAAAATACTTTGTGGTGGATTGAGTATTCGGGAGTTGATGGAATTCGCGAGGACACATATCCGTATGCAAACC
>MNYQ01000128.1 GCA_001873185.1 Ignavibacteria bacterium CG2_30_36_16
GATCTTTTTCTTTTTCGATTTTATCAACCATTTCGCCTTCGTCAATCGGTAGAGCGATATTTTTTATTTGAGAATTTAATTCATCAAGCAGAGATTCTTTAATGCCTTTGTTTATTATTAAATCTGACTGTTGCACAAAATCATCCGGCGCGGCAATAATTGGTTTTGCTTTTGGGAAGTTGATAATCGTGTTAAACTTTTTTGCCGCTTCCAATATTTTGAACGAGTAATTTTTTTTCACTGCCTGCAGACCTGCGGCAATGCCTGCTGGTCCGGCGCCGACGATTAAAATATCCAGAACATCATTACCTATTTTATTGGCTCTTTGCTTTTTGAATTCCGCATCCGCATCAAAGAAATCAATTATTTTTTTTCCGCTCTCGGCGGCTAATTTGAGCAGCGGAATGCCGGTAAGATCGCCAATAATAAAAATGCCTTTTACGGAAGTTTCTCCGTTTTTATCTATCTCCGGGTATTTTTCAACTTCGCCGGTTGGAACATCTTTTTGCAGCCAATTAAAATATGTTTTTAAAAATTTCATTCGATTTTTCTTTTAGTATTTCAATAAAAAATAATTATCTCGCGGCTTTTCTTCCGCCCTTGTCAAATATTTGGTGAAGAGCATTTCCACCGATCATCAAACTTGCCATTTCGAAAATTCTATCCACTAATGCACACGCGCCGTCATTTAATGATTTGCTTTCCTTAACATATTTGACATTGTTTTCCATGTCTTCGGCAGACCAGCCGCGGGAATGCGCTATGTAAGGGAATTGAGGAAACTGGCAGCCAAGTTCTGCAAAAAAGCCAAGCATACTTCCGGCAACCGCCTGAACATTATCCTGTCCGCCTGTAATAATTAATCCAACCACTTTATTTTTAAGCAAATGTTTTCCCGCAATTGTTTCTTGATTTTGAATACTGTTCATTCGCTCTACTATTTTAAAATATAAACTACTCGCTGCGCCCCATCGAATGGGGGTTGAAATAATAAAAGCATCGCCCCAATGAACAAACGCTTCATAAATTTTTTCCATTTCATCAGTCGGGTCAATTTGAGTTATTGAGCAAGGGAACGTGCATGCCTTTGCAGATTTTGAATAATATCCCTCGCAAGTTCTTATGTTCATATCATTCAATTTAAAAAGTTTAGTCTCGCACCCTTTGCTTGCCGCATGATCAAGAGCAATATTTAATAAATGATCCGAAGTGCTGTAGCGGGGAAAATCTTTATTCATCGCGGTTGTAGAAATAGCAACCAAACGAACACCGCCGGGCTTTCGAGCAATCTTTCTCGTAAGCGGATGAGGCGCATGCGGAAGTTTATTCCTTTTACTAACCGAATCTAAATCAACAAACAATTTTCCGTCTTCAATCTTGATGTTATATGAAGGAACTTTGTCCTCTGCAAATCCCGGTTCACCTTTTCCGGTTTTATGATGGAATTTCCAGAAGTGCCATGGGCAAACCACGTAATCAGCATCGAGAGTTCCTTCGCCTAAAGGTCCGCCTACGTGGTTGCACACACCGGAAATAATTCCAAATTCTCCGTTCACATAGCTGACGGCTAACTTCGTCTTGCCTATCGAGAATTCCGTTAATGTTTTCTGCGCCAAATTTGCAGTAAGTCCAATTTCAATCCAATCAGCCATTGTTTTCCTCAGATCAAATTTTCGTTAAAAAGTTTTTCTTTGGGAACATGAATTACAACAATAGTTCCTTTATTTTTTTCACTTTCGATTTTGAGTTCAAAGCCGTTCGCATCGCAGCATTTTTTTGCAATTGCAAGTCCTAATCCATTTCCTTCAAATCCTCTCGAAATTCTCATATCTTCTTGATGAAAAGGCTTGAAAATATCATCCATAAATTCTTTTGAAATTCCGATTCCTGTATCTTCAACCGAAATGTCAATTCCTTCCACACTTTTTTTAATGCAAAAAGCAATAGCGCCGTTGCTTGTAAATTTAAAAGCGTTATCAATAATATGATTTAGGGACTCCTCCAGCAATCTTTCATCTGCTTTGATGGTTCCGGTAGTTGCAGAGCAATCGGTCTTAATTGCAAGTTTCTTTTCCCCGGCGATATTTTTATAATTATCAATCAGGCTAAAGAATAAATCATTAACATTTACAAATCGTGCTTTTGTTGCAAAACTTCCGGAAGCCAACTCACTATAAAGCACAATCATTTCAACTGTTCTGATTAGCCTGTTGCTGCCATGTTTAACGGAATCGGTAATCTCCTCAACCTCTTTTAGCTTCTCTCCTTCGAACTCGTATTTCAGCACTTCCAAATTTCCCAGGATAATATTTAATGGTGTTCGTATTTCATGAGAGATCATCGCCAGGAATTCACTTTTCATTCTTGATATAGCCTCGGCTTTATTTTTTGCTGTCTTAAGTTCGGAAATTGTATGAAATATTATTTCTTGCTGTTCAAGAATAGTCAATCGTAAATTCTCTGCCGAGTCAAACAATTCTTTAATCTCTCCCGATGATTTAGTTCTTGGGTTTTCGGAATAATTACCATTGGCGATCTTATTTATTATTTGGACAATTCTTTCAATCGGTGAGGAGAAATATCTTGCAATTAAAACACCCGCTAATAATGTAAGCGGAACAAGTATAAGCCGTATCCACAAAATAAAATTTTCTATAAATGAAATTTTATCCGAGACTGTTTTTGCTGAGTGATCAACCTGCACTACACCCACAATATTATTTCTGCTGTTTTTTATTGGCGCCAATCCGCTTATCCATTTACCGAATTGGTCCTCATAAACATCGGTATACGAACAGACATCGTTTTTGTAAGCATCGAGAAGAGCCTTTTTAGCCGCCGGGTGTGTAAGGAAAAATTTTTCTCCGGAAAATAATTTATGATTGGTCATAACTCCGAACATCGCAGAATCTTTACTTACCGGGTTCAAAGTATAAATATCCTCCCGGATATTGAGCGATGTTTTTAAATGGATCAATTTCTCTCGAATTGAATTAAACACAATCTCTTGATACGCCAGCGAATCATCGAAATTAATATTTTGATATTCATCGCCGTTAATAGAGATGGAAGCGGCAACAGCTATTGACTTTAACTTTTCCCCGATTAATTGATAGCTGTTTTCTTTGATGTTTGGAAGTATAATTATCAAAGTTAATTGAATTACCAAATTGATAATCACCGTAAAAAGTATTGTAAGTTTTAACCATAGCTTCATAACTGCCCCGAAATTATTCTTTATAAATTTTAGCCGCTTCTAATAGAAGCTTTCCGCTAATTCTCTCTTTGTAATCCGGATTCACATATTCAAACCGAACTATTCCTTTATTATCAACAAGAAACACACTTGGCACCGGAAGTATGTGATGCGTCTCGCCAGAGCTGGCTTCTATATCCATATTAAAGCCTTTTAATTTTTTGATATACTCTTCTTCAACTGTAAATGCTATTCCGAATGCCTTACTAACATTTGCAGCATGGTCGGAGTAAAGTTCGTATTTCATATTGTATTTGCCAAGCGTTGCCGAAAGATTTTTCGGTTTATCCATACTGATGGCTATAATTTTATAACCAAGTTCAAGTAGTTGATCTTCAATCTTTTGTAATTCGCTTAAGTGCAAATTGCAATAAGGGCACCAGCCCCCACGGTAAAAAATTAAAATTGCTTTTTGGTTATTAACGATATATTTAATGTTTACCGTATTGTCGTCTATCGTTTGTAATTCTGCGTCCGGCACCCCCTGACTGATTTTTAACGGGCAAATTTCGTTTGCATTTTTTGCCACCGTTTTAACGCTGTCGTTCATCGTGTATCCATTGATTGTTAAGAAAAATAAAACCAAGAATAATAAGGAGATGATCCTCATAATTATATTTCCTTTTGTTTGTATTTAAAATAATTAAAATATTCTTAATAAAAATAGTTCTTTCGTATTGCCCTGGCTGACTTCGCCGCAGCGGGGCACAAAGTTTAACGAAGAATTATTTCTCTATAGGAAATCACTTCAAATTCTCTGTCCTCAAACGGCTCGCGATAATTCTTCCCGGCATATTCGGAAATCCATTTATCCCGTTCGTCAAATAAATTGTTTATCTCTTCCGGGAAAGCTTTGAAAATATAATTCACAAACTCAACAACTCTTTTCTCTTCAAAAAGAGTTGGATCAACATAAAAAGAACCGGCAAACTTTTTTAGCACATCCGCTTTAACATATTTATCGCCTGCAACCCAGCGGTTTACCGTGGCAAGACCGATTGGCTCGCCTTGCGTGTTCATCGAGATTAAGAGTAGATGAACCAAATCCCCATTTTCATCAGTTGCAAAAGTATGAAAATGCCCATACTCATTTTCTCTGTGTGCGTGAAAAAATAATTGGCAGCCTGTTGTTTTGTCTTTTATTCCGCCATCATAAGGATAGTGAGTGAATGGATCAAAAACATATTTTTTACCGTTCATTATTTTCTTAACAAGGTTACAACCCTCGCTTTTTAGCCCGGTAACAAGCAAAATGATTTTTTGTTTGTAATCTTCAAACCGGGCATTAACGGTTTGTCCCAGAGCAACTGCTTTGGATTTTATTCCGGCTATAAGAGCGAAGGAAATTATGGTTGAACTTTTAACAAAATTACGTCTATTCATTTGTGGTTGCTTTTTAAACGAAGAAATGGTGATAGTCAAAAATTTGCTATCACCATTGTAAAGTAATTATTTTTTATTGGGCGCACAAGGATTACAAGGATTCGCCCCGCCGCCATTTGCGTCGCTTGCAACAAAGTTGGTTGTGATTTTCACTTCCTCGCCTAATTTACCTTCTACCATTGAAGGAATTATGATACCGTAGTCAGCTAATCTAATAGTAAACTCTGTGTTGGCAACAAGTAAATTTCCGGGAGATTTGCTTTTGGTTTTTTCACTTTCTTTAAGGTAAGTAAGTGTAGCAGGCACTTCGACGTCTTTTGTAACACCATGTACGCTAAATTTACCTAAAAGAGTGACGGTTACTTTTTGCCCGTCATTCAATTTTTTTGATGAAGCATTTTTTATTCCGGTAAGCTGAAACTCGATATATGGATATTTGGCAGCATTCAACCACATTTCACCTCTTAAGTGTTCGTCTCTAAGATCAATACCGGTTTTAATATTGTTTACTGATACTTTTACTTTCCCCATCGGTTTTTGAGTTATGTCATTAACATTAAGCATAACTGTTGCATCAAGTCCAGCGGACAACCCAACAGTTTTTTCTAGTGGCGCATCTGATATGAAAGAAGCTTGATTTCTTCCGTCTTTTGAATCGACAGAAAAAGTTTGTGCGAAAATATTTGTGCCCAATAAGAATAATATTATTGCGGCAAATTTGATAGTTGTTTTCATTAGAATATCCTTAAAGATTTTTTTTTAGATTGTTAATTATGTTTATAAACTTTTTGCAAGCGGAAAATCAATTTCCGGCTTGGATAATCTTCCTATATAATTAGTAAACGATTTTTCAACTACCGCAGCTACTAAATCAACCAGGGACTTTTCATCATATCCGGCTTCAAAAAATTTGTTCACAAGATGTTCGTCAGCCCTGCCTCTGTTGGAAGCAATCGACTTAGCCAAACGGGTAATTAAGTTTAATTTTTTGTCTTGAATTGTCCCGGCTCTTAATTGTAAAGTTTCCGTTTCAGAAAATCCAGTCATCATTGCCACTGCGGTATGGGCGGACAAACAATAATTGCAGCCATTCTCTTGAGACACAGCCAAAAATATTGCTTCTCTTTCTTTTGCATTAAAAGAACCATTCTTCTGAGCGTTGGAAAACCCCAAATACGATCCAAGTGCGTTTGCCGAGTTTCCTATAACCGCATAAATATTTGGCAGCATACCGAAGGCTTTTTCAATTCCCTCAAATAATTGGCTGCTTTGTTCCGATGCTTGTTCTTTTGTTAATGCTGATAACTTTTTCAATTGTCATTCCTTTATGTTTTTGATGAATTGTTTTATTTATAATTTCTTGTGTAAAATTACTTCAGTTAGAAAAAGGTTACTGTCAAGGATTTGACAAAAGAAGAGATTAATGAGCCGCTCTTGAAAATGTTATTTCTATAATTGCGTTTGCCGAAAAATGCTTTGCTTTATTTATCAGAAGAATGACTTCACAGTCATTGTCCGTTAGTTAACGATTAACAAACGGACGATGACATTACTCAAAAGAGCCTTTTTACGCAGGCTCATAAATGTGAATTCGGTGTGTTTTGTTATACTTGAAAGCTTTGAGGTTGCCTGGCAAATTATTTATATTATAGCATTGATAATTCGTACTCCTATAAAAATGAAAAACACTAAGCGACTTAGATATTATTCATGGACATTACATAATTTTACGTAGGGAAATTTGTTGTGTCCAAAATTAGCCGAACATTGAGGAAATTATGAAATGTAAAATTTGCGGACAAAAAGCGATTAATTTTGGAGGAGGGACTTATTATATAGAAAATTGTCAGGATTTTCTAATCCCTTTTTACTATTGCCACAATTGCAATTGTTTTACTAGAGACGTAGACGATAATTTCATTTTCTCGCATTTAAAATCAGCCAGTTATACTAATGTTAAAAACGAAAAAAAATTCTATAGACAGCGGATTAAATTTTTTAAATATTTATTTTCACTTACAAAAAAACACACAAACCATATTTCAAATTGGCTAGACTTTGGTTGTTCATATGGGCATTTAATTGATTTTCTAAATTTACAAGGAGTTGATAGTGATGGTATAGAAATATCAGAAGAAGCGAGAAAATTTGCTCAAAATAAAGGATTAGGTATATTTGAAAAGATTGAAAGTCTGCCGAAAGGGAAAAAATATGATGTCATAAGTTTAATAGATTCTTTATATTATATTAAAGAACCGATAAGTTTAATAAAAAAACTTTATGACATAACCAGTTCAAATGGATTGTTGATAATAAGAATTACAAATAGAAATTGGTTAGCAAAACTTAAAAAAAGTATTCTCGGAAGGGAACCTGGATCTGTTTTAGGAGATGCTACAATTAGTTATAGCAAGGAAAGCATCGCATATTTGCTAGAAAATAATGGTTTTAAAATATTGAATATTACAAGTATTGAAAAAGGAAAATCTATAGCAATAAAAACTAAAATATTCTATATTTTAACTTCTGTGCTTAATATATTGTCATTTAACATTATTAATATATCACCCGGGCTGGTTGTAATAGCAAAAAAAAATCCTATGCACAACATATGCTTACAGTAGTATGTTTAGGAAGAGAACTTACAACAGAACCCCGGGTAGAAGAATACAACAAAAAACATCCGGTCAACAAACTGCAAATAATAGAACTAAGGACAGATAGCAAGTATGGTAAATTCCTTATTCATCAACCCGCAGCAGCTAATGTTGAAATAACACGTATTGCTAAAGAGAAAAAAGGTAAAGTAGAAATAAAAGATTTTATTTCTCCAACAATTCTTGAACGGTTAAACCTTGACGAGAATTTATTCAAAGTAAAAATTCCCGATTTCCGTAGTATGATCGACGTAGTTCTTATAGATAACAATTATAATGGTTCGGTATTCAACATTGTTTCTTCCGATGTGCCGGAAAAGAAAAACGATTTGATTAATGGGACTTATGAAATAGATTTGCCGAATAAAGATTCAAAGATTGCGGTAAAAATTATTGATATGCTCGGCGAAGAGACGCTTGTAATTAATTAAACGCGTAGTGCGACTTTGTGACGAACTTTGAGTCCCTTTGTGGTAAAAAAATATAACCTCAAAGGATATCACTAAGCAATACAAAATAAAAAATAAAGCCCGATTATTACTAACCGGGCTTCATCTAAAATTCAGTTTTATGAACGAATTATTTTAAAAGCATCAATTTTTTGACGGATGTATAATTACCGGCTTGCAGTTTATAGAAATAAATTCCGCTCGCAAGGTTTGCAGCGTTAAATGTAATTTTATGAACTCCGGAGGTTTGTTTACCGCTTACAAGAGTCGCTACTTCGGCGCCGAGTAAATTGAAAACCTTAAGCGTAACATTATTGTCTTCCGGCAGTTGATAGCTAATAACAGTGCTCGGGTTAAATGGATTTGGATAATTCTGATTAAGCTTATAATCTGTTATCAATGCGGGCTGCTCATTAACAGAGGTAATCAATAAATTCAACGTTGCTTCCGTTGCAAAAACCGGCGGCAAATTATCTGCCTGATCGGGTGTGTACGGAACGCCGTCGCCATCGGAATCATTGCCTGTTTCGCCAGAACTTTCTGCTTCTGATAGCTGCATTTTGTTTCCTACCTTCTTAAAAAATCTTGTATAGATGAGAGGAGCTTCTTGTTTGTTCAAAACTAACTTTGCTTCCCTTAAAGCGCCGGCAACAGCCGCAAAATTTAGCGGTGTGTAAGTTGCTATGTCGTTGCCATCGGTGGTTCTAAAAGCCATTGCATTTGGAACGTAAAAATTACTAATTAAATAATTATATCCTGCTTCGGCAGCCGTTAAATAATTGTTGTTATAGGTAACCTGGTATGCGGCTAAAAGACCCCGAATAGCAGCCGATTGAGCTTCAACAATTGAAGCCGAATTATCGGCGCCGTTACCGATTGTAAAGCTGTTATAGAATTTACCTGCGCCATCATAAAGGTTATTAACAATAAAATTAGCCTGAGCGGTAATTGCATCCCTAACCATAATTTCTAATGGGCTGCCCGCAAATTCTTCTACAACTTGTTTAAGAATTGCCAAAGTATATCCGGCTTCAAATGTAGAAATTGTCGTCCCTTGTTGAACAGCGCCCCCTACTAAATTTGAAACGTCAACAAAAGTCCCTGCTGTTGTGTTAAAGTGCATTGCAAGCAGGTTCATTGTAATTACTTTGCTCGTTCCCATAAATAAATCAAAAACACCGGGCATTCCTGTTTGAGCCATTGGCGCCGGAAACGGGTCGCCGTCAAAAACTGGTTTATAAGCAAGATGTGCGGGATCGCTTGAGTTATTTGGGTCTGACATATTTTGAAAACCCAAGGTTCCCCATAAGAATGATACTTGATCCCATAGGCTGCTTGATGCATCGGTTACAACAAATGCAACTGGTTTCGGCGGCATTGAAGCGCTTATGTTTGATTCAGTTACTGCAACTTTATGAGGGAAATATTTTATTCCGTTTGCCGGATCGTATGTCATCGGGTCAACACTGCCGAGCGCAGTTCCATCATAAGCTAATGAATTAATTAGGAACATTGCCTTGTTGGCGCCTTCTGCAACTAATACTTGTCCGATAAATCCATCTAAGTTATTACCCCCATAAAAAACATTATTTGTAGGGTCAAAATGGATACTTCCTGTTGAATCCGGGGAAATAATTCCATTTGCATCAATACCGTTATCATCTGAATCGTGGAAAGCGCCAAGCATATCCTGCGCCCATAAGTATTGTTTCATTAAGGTTTGCCCCATTGCGGCAGGATTTAAAGTTTTATCCATTTTGGTTCTATCCCAGCGCAAAGTTGAAAAATCATTCCAACCAAAATTTATCGGGTCAATCGGCTGCGGAAGGCGCGGATCACCGCTTATAAATTCTGCAAACTGAGGAAACGGGTTTCCGGGAGGCGCCTGGTTTGCAAGCATAGAAAAGTGCATAACCATTTTCATCATCTCGTCGTCTTCTTTAAAACCATTTGGTGTTCCGGTCATCGAGCCGTCAAAATTAGGATCGGTTTCCATGCCAGCCATTTGACCAATCATTGGCGACCAGATCATGTGCAAACCTAAGCCTGAACGTGAGATTATCGTTCCAAGCTGATAACGAGAGTATTCATAATTTTCAATTCCCAATGTGTAAGAAATTGAATCGGGTGTATTCAAAACGAATGGATCAAGATCGTCTAAATTATATCCGATCGCTTCGGCAAATGGTTCGCCGCTTTCGTTTATTTCGTTTGCAAGCAGTAACTGCTCGTGCGTTTTAAAAATTGTTGTATTGGTAATTTGAACCTGACTAATAATATTACCTGTCAGAATTACTCCCAATAAAAGTGTAAAAAATAACCGTTTCATTTCGGTATCCTTTTTTTAATTGATGAAATATTGTTTCTAATTTTTAAAGTAAAACTAAGACATTTGGTTTAGTCGGATTGTCAAGAAATTGACAATTGGTCATTTTACAATAATGTATTTAAGTCTTACTTATATTGAGCAATTTATATGTCCTTGTCAGTTGCGCGGCGGACAAAGACGAAAAACAACTTTATAAAGCTGATTCATTTTTGTTTCTTGTCTCTTTGTAAAAAAGTAAAGACTAATGCAAGCAAAACAGTAATACCGCTGAAGGCAAGTGTATAGTCTAAGCCTAAAACGAACTGATCTTTCCATTCTTTAGTTGTTCCAAAAATTTCGTCTTGAATTTCTACGAGTACTTTCGTTTTTGTAAATATCTCTCCGCCAAATCCTATCCAGACCAACAAGGCTGCAGCAATTAATAGCAGAGCTATAAACAAAGTTCTTTTTTGACGTTTATTCAGTTTCATAAAAAACACTTAGCCTTTTACAACCCGGGATTTGTAAAGCGAGCCAAGCACAGCGCCGTAAATTATATGCCCAACTAAACTTGCCATTGCAATCATGATCGAACCGGAAAATAATCCGGAAGCAAAACTTCCCCCGCCCATAATGCTCATCATAGGCATTACCATTAATTGTGCAAGAAGCCAGGGGAATATTCCGAACAAAGCGCCATTCTTAAAATTTGCTTCTTTTTTTATTGCTGATAAAAATATTGCCGCATATAAAACAGCTAAAACTAAGCCCACCATAAAATGAGCCATCCACCCAACAATTATTGGTGCGCCCATGGTGTTTGCTAACATTTTGGGAATATCCATTTCAAAGCCCATTAACGGCGCCATGAATGTGAACATCGTCATTGCTGCGGTTGCTATAAATCCGGAAATAACCGCGGACTTAAGGGAAAAATTTGTTTTCATTTTGAACCTTTAATAATAATTGATTTGATTTTTAATTTCTGAAACAAAGATAAACCTCATGTTTTCAGATTACTGTCAAGTTTGGGACATTAAGAAGGATTTAAAGTAATCGTTAAAAAACACTTGGCTTAGAGAAGTAATTGCGAAATATGATTTAAAAGCACAGCAATTAAGTTGATGCCTATTCGCATTGTATGATGGGAAGTTCTTTAAAACAGATGAGATAGCTTCACCCCAATTAACAACAGTGAATCTTTTGCAACGACAGTTAAGTTTCTCTTGAACTAATAATAAGAGGGAAGATTGCACTATTTATTTTCAGGCGTTTTAGTTTTTACGCGCCTTCAATTTTTAATTGTCTTTTTAGTAATTTATAATTTGGGCAGTGCTTTTGAACGAGCGCCCAGAATTTTGGTGAATGGTTCATGTGGACAAGATGGCTTAGTTCGTGAATTATAACATAATCTATTACCTCCTCCCGGTGTTCTATTAAACGGTCGTTTAAAGAAATTGTCCCTTTTGACGAGCAACTTCCCCAACGGGATTTTTGTTTACGAACAGAAACTTTTTTTACTTCAAATCCATATTTTAATGACAATATCATTGCACGCTGCGGGAGATAATTTTTTGCCGCATGTTTTCTATACACAGAAAACAGATCGTTTTTTGTTATGGGTGAACCCTGCGGGCTTTCAATAAAAAGGAGATTGTCTTTTTTCCTAAACGAATGTTTCTTTGCAAACAGATTATAAGTCTGCTCAATAATTATTTCGCTACCAAAAAGGAAATACTTCTGAGAATGCTTTACAAGCAGATTTATGTTTTTGCTTATCCATTCTCTTTTAGAGTGAAGAAATCTTTTTCCCTCTTCAACAGATAACTTATAAGGAATTATCAACTCAAGAGAGCGGTGCACAATTCTCATTTGCAGCCGCTTTGCGCGTCTGCTTTTGCGCATCCTATAAAAAATTTGATTGCCGTCTATTAAAATATAATCCGGCTGAATAAGGTTTTTATTGGCAGACAATCAGTTTGCTTCTATTTTTTTGTATGTGGTTTTTTCTTTCGAGTCCTGAAGCTCAACTCCGAGCGCATTGAGTTCGTTTCTAATTTTATCAGCCAAAGCGTAATTCTTATTCTTCTTTGCATCGAGGCGTAAAGTTATAAGGAACTCGATTAAGTCTTTTTCAAGCGATGCTCCTGAAGATTCTTTTGTATTAAAATCCATTATGCCCAAAACTCCTTCTGCAGTTCGGGTTAAAAATTCTTTAACAAGATGATAAAATTTATAGCCCGGCTTTTCAGTTTCGGCAATTGTTTTATTGCACTCGCGGACAAAATCAAACACAACCGCAACTGCTTGCGGTGTGTTAAAATCGTCGTCCATTGCTTTTTCAAAAGCAGCGTAGAATTTATCGAAGCCGAATTCAACCCCCTGATTTGAATCTTCTACTTTCATAGCTTCGTCAATTTTAGATTTCAAGTTATCTAATTTTTCTAATCCCTTTTTTGCCGATTGAAGTAGTTCTTCACTAAAGTTTAAAGGTCCGCCGTAATTAGTCTGAGTAAAAAGCAGCCGAATAGCCTCGGCAGGATACACTTTTAAAATATCTCGCGCGGTAAAAAAATTACCGAGTGATTTGCTCATCTTTTCATCGTTAATGTTTAAGAAGCCGAAGTGGAGCCAGTAATTAACAAACGGTTTATCATTAGCGCCCTCACTCTGTGCAATTTCATTTTCGTGATGAGGAAAAATTAAATCGTTACCACCGGCATGTATATCAAAAGTTTCACCAAGATGTTTGCAGCTCATCGCAGAGCATTCAATGTGCCAGCCCGGACGCCCGTTTCCCCAAGGACTTTCCCACTGCGGCTCGCCTTCTTTTGCTTTTTTCCATAACGCAAAATCAAGCGGACTATTTTTTTCTTCGTTAATTTCTATGCGTGCGCCGGATTCTAGGTCTTCAATATTTTTACCGCTTAATTTTCCATAACCATTAAACATCTTTACGTTATAAAACACATTCCCGTTCACATTATAGGCAAGCCCCTTTTCTTCAAGTGTTTTAATCATCTTAATTATTTCTTCGATGTGTTCCGTGGCTTTCGGGTAGATGTCCGCCTTCTTTACCTTTAGTTTGGCAATATCTTCCATAAAAGCGTCAATATATTTTTGCGTTACCTTATTGGTTTCAACTTTTTCTTCGCCTGCTTTTTTAATAATCTTATCATCAATGTCGGTGAGGTTCATTACAAACTTTACATTATAGCCTTTATATTCGAAATATCTTCTTATAATATCTGCGGAAACAAAAGAGCGCCCATTGCCTATGTGGAAGTAATTGTACACCGTAGGTCCGCACATATACATTTTAACATTCGATGGAACTATTGGTTTAAATTCTTCTTTTCTTTTTGTAAGAGTATTGTAAACGGTTAACATTAATTATCCTTAATCAGTCTTCAAATTGATGTGCAAATATAAAAAAACTAAGGCTTACAAGAGACGATTAAATCACCACCGACAAAAATTTATCGATGAGGCATTAATAAGTTCACTCAAATAAGATTTTTTCGTCATTGCCGGTAATCTGTTAACTAACGAACAATCATTCTCTCTGTCAATTTGTTCTGCCCTTCACGCTCAGCTGGGCTTGTCCAGAACAAGTATAATGCAGTAGTCTCCATCGATATATCGGTTTGATAGCGGGCTGTTCATAATATTTTAGCTGTAGAAAAAAATGAATACTTCTTTTGCAATGGTTCAATTGTAAGTAATAACGTAAATAAAAAACAGAATAATTTAGCTTTTTGCTTGCTGTTACTTTGATATATTTATAATATGAATAATAAAAATATTTTAACGTATAATTTTACAAATAAGTTGTTTGGTGAAAATGTAGAATTATTACCATCCGTCTCCGAATTATTCGAATTGGAACTCGCATTTCTAGAATACCATTCTTTACAACCAGATGAACTGATTAGTAAATCTGCATATCTTAAGTCGATTAATTCAAAATCGACATTACATTTCCAAGCAAATACTTTCAAACCATCTTTTGAAATATTATCTAGGTCAAGCAAAACAAAAAATTATTTTGAGAATGGCTTGTTTTCCACTGGTTACGCAACCCATTCCCTATTCCCTTATCGAGGCAAGTTTCATCCCCAATTAATAAAAAGTTTATTAAACATAATCGGTGTAAAAAATGGCGAATTAATTCTCGATCCAATGTGCGGAAGCGGAACCACTAATATTGAAGCAGCACTACTTGGGATTAATTCTGTTGCAGTAGATATTAGTCCATTTTGTAGATTGATGACAAAAACCAAATATGAATCCTTAAAGGCAAGTAATGAGGAATTACAGAAACTTTTAAAAAAGGAAGATGAGTTGTTCAACTTCTTTTCAGCTAAGAAAAAGTTTGATTCTAAAAAAAATAATCAACTATTTGAAAGCGAGCCAAGTTATTACATCACTTTATTAGCCTTCCTTGATTCAATGGGGTATTTTAACAGAACTAAAAGTTCGACTCATAGGGAATTATTTAATAGAGTACTTGAACGATATATTTACACAGTCTTGAATTATTTGGGAAATCCATTTTATGATAAAGAGAACTTAGGGAATGTACTTTTTTCTAAAGAATCAACAGCAATGGCTTTAAAATATGAAGATAATTTCTTTGATGGAATAATAACTTCTCCCCCCTATTCCTTTGCAATTGACTATGCAAGTAACGACAAAGATCAACTTGAGTACTTGGGATTAGATGTAGAAAAGCTAAAAGAAAAAATGATTGGTTTAAGAGGGAAAAACAAAACAACAAGACTTAATAATTATTTCGAAGACATGAAAACTGTATGTGTTGAGATTGCTCGGGTTTTAAAGCCCAATAAATATGCGGTGATAATTATTGGCTCAAATACAAATCAAACGGGCGGCATTCGTTTGGAAGATAAAATAATAAATTTTTGCGAGGGTGCTAATCTGAAACTTGTTAAAAGTATTGTTAAGCCTATTAAGGGTATGCGAAATACTATGAAGGAAGAATATGTTCTCTTTTTTAATAAAATGATTTAAGAGGTGTTTAGTGAAATCAACTGATGAAAAATTTAAAAAAGTCATTGATAAAAACACGTTCTATTTTTATAATAAAGAATTTGAAGAAAGTTATGAAGGTTATATTAATTCAATCAAAGAACTACTTCTAAATTTAAAGAATGAGATCGAACTTAACGGACTAAAAAAAGAATTCTTTGAAAAATTAATATTAGAAAAAGAAAATGGGTTGCGTGCATTGCTTGCTCTAACTGGTTTTTCAAATGAAAATTTAAAAAGAATTACAACTTTAATTAGAGTTGTAGATGATGCTGAACTAAATCGGATCCTTTTAAAGGAAAAATGGTTCGAGAATGAAAAAATATCTGAAGATGGAATTGCTGAATGGTCAGATTCAAAAATTATGTCTATGATAAAAACAGATAAATATTTTAGGCAAGGAATTGTAAATCTTTTTTTGAGGGTGCAACGATACCATTCGTAGCAAAAACCTTACCTTTGTTTGAGCTAAAGAAGTTAAGTATATCAAAATTACAGTATCAAATTCCAGATTTAATCGACACGTTAATCAGATACAAAGAGAAGGGCTCTTATTCGGGCATAAAGGGAAATAATCCCGAAACGGTAATTGAAAATATATTAGAGGAATTCAAAGTAACTTTTGAAAGAGGCGATCTTTCCGAATTAATTACAAATGCACCAGCCTCCAAAAGAACTATGGATTTTATAATTCCTAATAAGAAAGACCCTCAAATTATTATTGAAAGTTCTTATTTAGTTACTACATCATCTGGTCAAGGTGATAAATCAAAAACTGAAATATCAATTGATGTACTAATTAAGCAACATTATCCCAAAGCAAAATTTATTGGTTTTGTTGATGGAATTGGATGGTACGTTAGAAAGGGCGATTTAAAAAGAATGGTTTCCGCATATGAAGATGTTTTTACTTTTCACGAAGATGAATTACGAAGGTTTAATGAATTGTTAATGGACACATTAAAATAGTTATGAAAAATAATAGTAATAAAATACTTAATGGAGACGCAACAGAATTATTTAAAGAAATTCCAGATAATTCAATTGATATTACATTTGCCGATCCTCCATTCAATTTGAAGAAAAAATACAATGGTTATAAAGACTCTCTGGAGTTTGAAGAATACCTGGAATGGTGTGAGTTGTGGATAAAAGAAATGGTCAGAGTTACAAAACCTACTGGCTCGATTTTTATACATAACATACCAAAGTGGTTAACCTATTATTCTTCTATCTTAAACAAATATGCTACTTTCCGTCATTGGATTTCTTGGGATGCTCCAAGTTCACCAATGGGCAAATCTTTGCAGCCTTCACACTATGGCATTTTATATTACGTAAAGGATATAAAGCATACTAAATTTTATGAATTAAGATACCCACATAAACGTTGCAGAAAATGTGGTTATTTGTTAAAAGATTATGGCGGGAAAAAGCAAGGGCTACATCCTTTTGGTCCTCTTCTATCAGATGTATGGACAGATATTCACAGAATAAAGCATAACAAATATAGGGACGAGCATCCCTGTCAATTACCAATTCATCTATTGGAAAGAATAATTTTAATGAGTACAGATAATTCTGATATTGTTTTAGATCCATTTATGGGTACCGGCACTACAGCGATCGCTTCTAAAAGACTTGGCAGGAATTATATCGGATTTGAATTGGATAACAAATATGTTTCTATTGCTAATGATAAACTTAAATATGAACAGTCTAATTCAAAATTAGGCGAGTTTTGGGTTAGTTTCTTTTTAAAAGATATTATTTCCCTTAGAAATGTTGACTGGGAATGTTTATCTGAATATTATTTGCTTCCTCAAAATAACCGCGCAATTGACCACACAAAAATTGAATTTATAGACAAGAAAAAAATTATAAAGCATTTTGATTTAGTCATTAATGGAAATGGAAAAATAAAACAAGATTCAATGCAACAGGAATTTTGCAATTGTCCATAAATACTGGATAAGTATAACCCGCCCGCCTTTGCGCATTCGGCAGTTTATATGTTTTCTGGTTGGTGCTCCGTTACGGCTTTGTCGTTTTAATTTGCATTGCTGTTCCTGGCGGCGGGTTATCGGCAACGCCATTAGATGGCACGGGTATTTTCCCGCAATGCCGAATGATTAAATTAAAGTACAAACATCAATGCCTTTTCATGCATCCACGAAGTCAAAACTTTTTACTTAAATACGGAAAATATTACAAGAATGTTAGAGTTAGAGCGCTAATGAATATTTTTGCTTCTTAAGTGTTGCAGCAAATTTTCGAAATCATCCGGCAGTTCGGAATCGAAGCGTACATTTTCTTTTGTATGTGGGTGTATAAATCCAAGTGTTTTAGCGTGAAGCGCCTGTCTCGGCATAATTTCCAAAAGGTTATGAATGTGGCTTTTCATTCTCGGCAATTGGGCGCCGTACACAATCTGTGTTCCACCATAAGTTTCATCGCCAAAAATGGGATGATTTAATGAAGCCAAATGTACGCGTATCTGGTGAGTTCTTCCTGTTTCGAGGTTTAACTTTAAAAGTGAAGTAAACTCAAATTCTTCCAGCACTTTATAATGTGTAACGGCATGCTTCCCTTCACTGTCGGATGTTGTGAACTTTTTTCTGTCATGTTTACTCCGCACAACATTAGCAGTAATTGTTCCCTCCGGATCTTTAAATATTCCCCAGCAAACAGCCCAGTACTCGCGTTCGATAGAATGTTTAGAAAATTGCGCCGCGAGTTTTGCGTGTGTCCAATCGTCTTTGGCAACAACAAGAAGTCCGCTTGTGTTTTTGTCTATCCGGTGAACGATTCCCGGTCTTCCGGCTTCGTTTACAGAGGATAAATTTTTTGAGTGATATAGAAGTGCATTAACAAGAGTGCCTGTAAAATTTGCATAAGCAGGATGCGCAACCATACCGGGCGCTTTATTAACAATGATTAGATATTCGTCTTCAAAAATTATTTTTAAAGGGATATTTTCCGGCTCGGTCTCTTCAGGTCTTGGGGCAACGGGATGCGATGCTTCTATAACATCAAACGGCAGAACTTTGTAACTCGACTTGACAGTTTTCCCGTTGACAAACACGAGTCCGGCTTCAATCAATTTTTGAACTTTTGTACGTGTAGCATTTTCAATGTGGGATGCGAGATACTGGTCTAACCGTTCTTTTTTCTTCCCTTCCGGAACATCAAAGCGGTATTTCTTTTCTGTTATCAGATTCGCCATTTTCGGTTTGATCTTCAATTGCTCTTGTGGATGATAAATCTTCTTCCTGCTCAACTATGCCGGAATTAGTTTCGATGTTATTATTAACTAAGGAAGTTGTTTCGCTTATACTTTCTTCATCGATAACCGTAAAAGGTTCTTCCTGAGTTGTGTGTTTTTTATAGAAGATAATAAGCATAAGCACGCCTATGCTAACCGCCGCATCGGCAAAATTAAATATGGGCCAGCGGTCATAATTAACTCCCAAAACAGTAATATCAAAAAAGTCAACATCTATAAAATCGACAACACTTCCGAAAAACACCGGGGCATAATCGTATAAAACGCCGTAGAAAACTCTGTCAATTAAATTACCAACGGCGCCGCCGAGTATAAAGGCAACCGAAAACCGTAAAGTAATTTGTTGCTCTCTGATAATATAAATATAAATCAACAAACCAATACTGGCAAAAAGCGAGAACAAAGAAACCCACATTTTAAAGTTGCTGCCGGGGTCAAAACCGAAAGCCATTCCGGGATTTTCGATAAAAGTAATTCTTAAAAAATCACCGATGACAGGAATTCGTTCGCCCTGATACATGCCGTGGTAAGTAAAATCAAAAGCAGGGATGGAAAAACCTTTTATCAGAAGTTTAGAAACCTGGTCGATTATAACAACAAAAAGAGATACAAATAAAACTCTCAAGCTAATCCTTATTTTCAACGAGGCAATTGTTCAGCGAGACTTCTTTTTCGGATTCGTCGTATGCTTCTCCATTGTAAGCGAACAGAAGAAGAACTATCCCAGCCGTTACTGCAACGTCTGCAACATTAAATATGTAACTGCCGAATGTTTTATTGAACATGTAAAAATTTAAAAAATTAATATCAAAAAAATCTACAACCTTGCCTTGCATCATCGGGGCATAGTTGTAAATTATTCCGTAAAACATCCTGTCAATCAGGTTGCCGAAAGCTCCGCCTATTATAAGCGCTAAAGAAAGCCGCATAAGCAAACTTTTATTGCGTATAAAATAAAGATACACTAACATTCCAATACTTACGGCAAGTGTGAGGAATGAAATTAATACTTTATAGTCAGCGCCGAAATCTATTCCGAAAGCGATGCCGGGGTTTTCTACAAACGTAATACCAAATAGATTACCAATAACAGGCAGCCGCTCGCCGTAGCCCATACCCGGAAAATTAATATTAAGAAAAGAAATCGATACTCCTTTAATAAATAATTTTGTAAGCTGATCTATTATCAAAACTATAAACGAGACAAATAGAACTCTCAAGGGTTATCCTGTTTTATGCTTTTCCTGTTTTTGTTTGATTGGAAGACAAAGCTGGCTGTGAGGAACAGCTTCTAATCTCGCTTTTGGTACAAGCGGACACGTGTCGCAAAGATGCTGCGGTTGTTCGATACAGTCAACACAAATTCCGTAAGTGCCTGCTTCAATTCTCTTTAAAGCGTCTTCGAGATAACCGAGAAATTTATTTTCTCGCTGTGCATAAAGAAAAGTTTTTTCTCTTTCCATAGCGTCGGTTCCCTGTTCCGCCATATGAAGTGAGTAAGGTGAATTTTCATTTATGTATTCGCCGGTTGTCGGGTCAAGCATCTGTTCTCTTAAATTTTGAAGCTGCTCAACTATTTCATCCCGTTTTTCAAGAATAATTTTCTTAAAATGTTCGAGATCTCCTTTACTGTAACCTTTAATTTTCTTTAGCGCTTCGGCGCGAATTTGAGCGGCATTTGGCTGGTCCTCTTCGAATATCTTATGTTCGTGCTGCTTTCTTTTTTTCTTTGGCGCTCCTTCAATCTTTTTAGATTTAGTCGGCAGTAAGTCGACTACTTTCTTCTCCAACGGTTTCTTTGGAGGAATTTTCTTTGTTGACACAGTTTCCTTTAAAGTTTTTTTGCCGGGCGTTTTTACTGCCAAAGGTTTTTTAGCCGAGGATTTCGGTTTAGAAACCTTCACTGGTTTTTTAGCCTTAGGGGCAACCTTTTTTAGTTTTTTAACTTTTACAGGCGTCTTTGCTGATGTTTTTTTTGCAGCCGTTTTTGTTACAATTTTTTTCTTTTTTATGCCGGCTTTTTTTGTTTTCGCTGTCGAAATTGATTTTTTCGGCGCACTTTTTTTAGTTGTTGTTTTTTTTGTCATGTTAGGACTCCTTAATTTAGGAAATTACCTTTTCTAATTGGATAGAGCAACTATACTCTCCGATCGTCCAATCTTGTTTGTGGCTGCCTTCAAGATTTTCCTGCTCGGAAATGCTGTCGGCAAGCGTTTCGTTTGTGATATATTCGTTAAATGAAATAACGGCATTCACAAGATTACTATTACCGTTAAGTTTTATATTTATTCTGTCAATTACTTCAAAACCGGCATCTTTGCGCATATTTTGAACACGGTTAACGAATTCTCTCGCTAAACCTTCTTTAATAAGTTCATCATTCAGTTCAGCGTCCATTGCTACGGTTACACCTTCTTGAGTTTCAACAACCCAGCCTGTTATTTCGGTGTTAATAATTTCAACGTCGCTGCCCGTTATTTCTACTTCTGCATCCACAAGGTTTAGTTTTACAGCATGTCCTTCTTCGAGAAGAGCAATTTCGTTTTTTCCAAGCAATCTAATTTTAGCCGCAACAGCATTTGCTTTTTTACCGAAACGCGGTCCGATGGATTTGAAATTTGGCTTAGCGACTTTGTTTACAATTCCGGAATCATCCTGAAGCACAACCATCTCTTTAATGTTCACTTCATCAAGAATAACATCCTGCATTTTGGCTAAAGCGTCTCTCTCTTCTTTTGCTACTACCACCATAATTTTTTTTAGCGGCTGACGCACTTTCAAATTATTTTTTGCCCTCATTGCCCTCGTAAGATAAACTACTTTTTGAGCAATGTCCATTTTTGCTTCAAGCTCTTTATCAATGAATCCTGCCGTAGGATAGCCGGTAAGGTGTACTGATTTAGATTTTTCCCTGCCTGTAACCGAATTTAGGTTCTGATAGATTTCTTCTGCAATGAAGGGCGCAAAAGGAGAAATAAGTTTGGATACACTCAGCAGGCATTCATACAAAGTTTGATATGCGCTTATTTTATTCTTATTCATTTCCGATTTCCAGAAACGCCTTCTGCATCTTCTTACATACCAGTTCGACAATTGGTCAATTACAAAACTTTGAACCGCACGGGCAGCGCGCGTTACCTCGTAATTGTCCATCAAGTCTTCGTACTCTTTTATTAGCGAGTTAACTTTACTGATTATCCATCGGTCGATTTCGGGACGCTCTTCATATGCAACCAATGCCTGGTCAAAATTAAATTTATCTATGTTGGCATAAAGTGTAAAGAAGGAATATGTATTAAGCAGCGTTCCCAAAAACTTTCTTTGTATTTCTGCAACGCCCTCCTCATCAAAAAGAGTGGGACGCCAGGGCGGGCTGTTAACAATTAAATACCAGCGAGTTGTGTCGGCGCCATATTTATCAAAAAGCATAAACGGATCTACCGTGTTGCCTTTCGATTTTGACATCTTCAATCCCTTTTTATCGAGGATCAGTTCATTAACAATAATATTTTTAAATGCCACATTATCAAACAACATCGCAGCAATAGCATGAAGCGTATAGAACCATCCTCTTGTTTGGTCTATGCCTTCGCAAATAAAATCAGCAGGGAAGAAATTTTTTTCAAAAAGTTCTTTATTTTCAAAAGGATAATGGTACTGCGCAAACGGCATTGCGCCGGAATCGAACCACACATCAATCAATTCGGGAGTGCGCGTAAAAATTTTACCGTTCCGTTCGAATTTAATTTCATCTACAAAAGGTTTATGAAGATCCAATTCGCCTATATCTTTAACGGAAACCTTTTTGCCGTTACGTTCAACATAACCTTCCTGCAATTCTACAATACTTCCTACAGCAAACATGTCGCCGTCTTCGCTAACCCATATTGGAAGCGGAGTTGCCCAAAAACGATCGCGTGATAAAGCCCAGTCTTTATTTTCTTCGAGCCAGTTTCCAAATCTTCCCGAGCCAACTTCCGGCGGCTGCCAGTTAATTTGTTTATTCAATTCAACCATTCTATCGGCAATAGAAGTTGTGCGGATAAACCAGCTTTCGCGCGCGTAATAAATTACCGGAACATTTTCGTGCCGCCAGCTAAAAGGATATGAGTGGGTAATTGTTTCTTTTTTATAAAGCTTATTCTCAGCCTTAAGTTTGGCAATAATTCCTTTGTCGGCATCTTTAACAAACTGTCCTGCAAAATCAGTTACATCTTCTGTAAACAAACCGCCGCGTGTAACCGGCTGAAGCATCGGCAGGTTATATTTTTTTGATAAGTCGTAATCGTCTTGACCAAATGCCGGCGCAATATGAACAATTCCAGAACCGTCTTCGGTGCTGACAAATTCGGCGGTAGTTACAAAGAAGGCTTTTTTATCAGGTTTTACATACTCCATTAACTGTTCGTATTCCTGCCCCTCGAACTGTTTGCCTTTTAACTCTTCGAGTATCTCGTATTCGCCGTCGATTACAGACAATCTTTCCTTTGCAAGAATTATTTTTTTTCCGTCGAGATTAATTTTTACATAATTAACTTCGGGACCTACGGCAAGCGCAACATTTGAAATCAGCGTCCACGGAGTTGTCGTCCAAACGAGGAAATACTCATCTTTATCTTTTAGTTTAAAGAAAACGTAAACAGATGGGTCTTTAGTTTCCCGGTATCCAAGTGCAAGTTCGTGCGAAGAAAGCACGGTTTCAGATTTCGGGTCTTGCGGAACGATTTTATAATCTTTGTAGATGAGTCCTTTTTCGAAAAGAGTTTTAAGCGCCCACCAGACAGATTCAATATAATTATTACTTAACGTTATGTAAGCAGAATCGAGGTCAATCCAATAACCCATACGGGTTGTCATCTTTTCCCACAGGTCGAGATAAGTAAACACCGAATCGCGGCAGGCTTGATTATATTTTTCTACGCCAAATTCCGTAACCTCGCTTTTATGCTTGATGCCAATCCTTTTTTCAACTTCAATTTCTACTGGCAGCCCGTGCGTATCCCAACCGGCTTTTCTCTCTACGCGGTAACCCTGCAATGTTTTGTAACGGCAAACTAAATCTTTTAATGTTCGCGCCATTACGTGATGAATGCCCGGTTTACCGTTTGCCGTTGGCGGACCTTCGTAAAAGGTGAATGATTTATTTACATCTCTGTTCTCAATACTTTTTTCAAATATTTTATTTTCACGCCAGAATTCTAAAATCTTTTCTTCTATCTGCGGATAGCCGTCTTTTTCTAAATTTTGCTTGAACATCTTTTTCTTAATTACACTTACAATTTATTTAACTATTTCTTAACTGATTAATCGCCCAAAATATCTTTAGGACTGCATGGAAGTTTCAATTTTTAACAGAAGCCGCTTAACATTAACCGGGATTTTTTTGATGCAATTCACGAAGTAATTCGTTCTGGCTATTCAATGGTTAATTATACGTAACCTCAGCTACTATTGTACAACCATAATTTCGAGTAAACCCGAATCCCCCGGAAGGACAACACCGCCGCTTGATTAAAGTGAATTCATTACTAAAATAATACCGGAGGAATTATAACTCCTCATATTTTTTTATCAATTCTCTTTCGGCACGTATGAACTCTTTAAGTTCTTTTTCAATACGTTCTTTTTTTAAGATTATATTGCGCGACTGCAAATCAGCGTCGTTCAAAATTTTTAATGCGTTTAGTTTTGCTTCACGAATTTCGAGTTCCGATTCTTTTTTAACATCCTTTAGCAGATCGTCATAATTTTTTACTTTTTCCTGAAGAACTGCGAACTCTTTTTGTTTGGACAATATTTCAACAACAGACATTCCGAAAAATGCCATTGCGCCAAGCATAATGCTGCGCAAGCTGTAAAGAATTAAATTTTCGGTTAATAGATTAGTCGCCGAAAAATAATCTCTAAAAAAAGAAATTATAAATACACTTAAAAAAGTAGCTGCAATTATTTCTGCAAAAACGACCTTTCCACCCCAATGCCAGCCGAGAGTTTTATTGATATACCAGCCGCACGCAAAACATAAAACCGAAAGAACAAACCACACAGCGAAATTATTTTCGCCAAAGTTAAACAACTCTGTATTTAAAAAGTTTGAAGAAAACATCAAAATAATTAACAGCGCCGGCACAACATATTTTGTAAATATAATTTGTCTTTTTTCCATTTTACAGCCTCTTTATAACCTCTTTCATTATTAAGGTCATTTTCGGTTCTGCCTTCATAGCAGTTGCAATAATTTCGGAAACATCAACCGGGCGGAGCGATTCGGGAAAACATTCATCAGTAATAATACTAAAGCCGAGGACTTTCATTCCCATATGGTTCGCAACAATATTTTCGGGAATGGTAGACATACCTACAACATCGGCGCCTGTTGCTCTTAAATATCGATATTCAGCGCGCGTTTCGAGGTTGGGTCCGGGCACGGCAACATACACACCACGATGAACTTTGATTTGGTTTTCAAGAGCCACCTCTTCAGCAAGTGCAATTAATTTTTTACTATAAGGCTCGCTCATATCGGGAAACCTGGGACCAAGTTCATCTTCATTTTTTCCGATAAGCGGATTATCGCCAAGCAGGTTGATATGGTCATCCATTATCATCACATCTCCGCGCTTGAAGAGGGGATTCATCCCGCCGCATGCGTTTGAAACGAGCAATGTTTCAACTCCGAGAAATTTCATCAAACGAATCGGGAAAGTTATCTGCTGCATAGAATAACCTTCGTAATAATGAAAGCGTCCCTGCAAAGCAACAACTTTTTTATTCCCGATTTCTCCGAAAATTAATTTGCCGTGATGCGATTCAACTGTTGAAAGAGGGAAATGTGGAAGTTCGGCATAATCAATTTCGTGCTCTACTTTAATTTCTTTAACAAGCGCACCTAAACCAGTGCCGAGTATGATTCCTATCGGGTAAGAATCCCGGGTATGCTTGTGAATTACGTTCAATGTTTCATTTATTTTTTGAACCAAATCGCTCATAAAATCCTAAATAATTTTATTCAATATATCGTTTACGTCTATGTCAACACTTTTCGATTGCCCGAGAGGTTTTGCTTCAACTTTTTCCTCGCCGGCATCTTCTACCTTCATTTCGAGCAAATGGGCTTGAGAATTAATGATCGCTTTCAATTTTGCAAGTATCAAATTTCTTTCTTCCCGAAGGTTGATGACAGAATTTCGAATTTCATTTGCGCCTGCTCTTGCTTTTTCGATTATCTGCGAAGCTTTTATCTCGGCTTCTTTGATCATCAAAATTGTTTGCTTTTTTGTTGACTCAATAGCTTTTGATGATGACTCCTGTGTCTTAATCAAAGTGTCCTGCAAAGTTTTTTCAATTTTCTTAAAATCAGAAAGTTTTTCTTTGACTTCCTCAAGTTCTTTTTTAAGCGAATCTTTTTCATTCACAAGCGTTTCAAATTCGTCGGAAAGTTTTTCAAGAAATGCCTGAACTTCTTCCCGGTCGAAGCCGCGGAACTTTTTTGAAAACTCCTGTTTCTTTATTGAAATGGGTGAAAATTTCATATTCTTATATACTCTTTTGAATAATCACGCTCTCCGAAAATAGCCGAGCCGATACGCAGCATGGTTGCGCCTTCTTCAATTGCTATTTTATAATCGCCCGTCATGCCCATCGAAAGTTCTTTAATATTGTTAAAACCTTTTGCATTGTAATATCCCTTAAGTTCGCGAAGATAAATGAAACTGTTTTTAATTCGTTCAATATCATCGGTCAATGGTCCTATTGTCATTAAACCAACAAGCTCAATGTTTGGGTATTCTGCGCAATAATTTACGAGATCGTAAATTTCACTCTCTTTTTCCACACCCGATTTTGTTTCTTCATTCGAAGTTTTTATCTGCAATAGGACTTTTTGCACTTTGTTAACTTTGCCCGCAAGCCTGTTTATTTCGGAGGCAAGCTGCAAAGAATTAACCGAATGAATATAATCAGCCGCCTGAACAACAAACCGAACTTTATTGCGCTGCAGGTTTCCGATAAAGTGCCATTTAACCTTACTGCCAAACTCTTTAAACTTTGCCGTTAATTCTTGAGCCCGGTTTTCGCCGAAATCAGTCATTCCGGTAAGTAGGGCTGATTTTATCTCTTCGATGCCGAAATTTTTTGAAACGGCAATGAGTTTTACATCTGCCGGGTTCCGGTTCACTTCAACGCATTTACGTTCTATCGATTCTAATAATTGTATTATGTTTTTAGCTATCATATCAAAATTAAGAGTGTGAATCTATCGTTTTTACAATCAAAAATCAACGATTAAGCACACGATAAAGACGATTGTTTAAAACTTCATGCTAATTTTTCAAATATGTCTATTAATTAAAGAGCAAGTTTAAAAAAAAAGAATACTTATTCCCATCTATTAAAATGTTTTCATACTTTTAAAGAGTCATTTTTTTTGATTACTTTATAATGAAACGTAAGAAAATCAGCCTTACCGTCATTTTGAGTGTAATTGTTACGCTGGCAGTCACTTCAATTAGTTTTTATTCGGGTGATCATAAAGCCAGAGCGGAATTAACAATTGACTCGGGTCTTTTAAAGAACGGCGATATCATATTTCGCAAAGGTCGTGGTTTTGTAACCGAAATGGTTCTACTTGCAGATGGTCAGTCCCCTTACTCCCACACAGGAATTATCTCCATAAATGAAAATAGTGTTCGTGTTATTCATGCCGTTCCGGATGAATCTGAAAACGGAATTGATTATATAAAGAATGAAAGCCTATCCAATTTCTTAAACCACGCCAAAACTGAATCCGCCATTGTTTACCGTCTCAAGCAAGATTCTACAGAGGCAGCAATAAAAGCAGCTAAAAGTGGGGAAGAATATTATAACCGCAGGCTGCTGTTCGATTCCGCGCTCGATTTGGAAACGGATGATAAACTTTACTGCACAGAGCTTGTCTGGAAGGCTTTCAGGTCTGCCGGCATCGATTTAATTGACGGAAGATTTAACCATCTTAATACTCCAATTCACAATGGAATTTACATTTTCCCTAGCAGTCTGCTCGGAAGTAAATACTTAACTCAAATAACATCAACAAAACAAGAGGAATAATAATGAAAAAAATGATTTCGTTTTCGCTATTAATATTATTCTCTTTTACTCTGATGAAGTGCGGTTCTTCGCCGGGACCAGGCGATACCGTCAAAGAATTTTTTGATGCTGCTGAAAACAATAATGTTGAAGCTGCTTCAAATCTTCTTGCTCCGGAATTAAAAACTCTGCTTGGCGAGAAAAAATTAGAAAAGGCGCTTGGCGAACAGTCGAAGGAGATAAAAGAAAAAGGGGGTATTTCGGACATAGAAATATTTGACGAAAAAATTGAGGAAACCTCCGCCACGCTTAAATTTAAAATTACTTACGGCAACGGGGAAGTAAAAGAAGACAAAGCAAAGTTGATAAAAACAGAAGACGGATGGAAAATTGGCGCCTCTAAATAATCCGTGTCTCTAATAATTAACTGAAGTTACGCACTTTGGGATTACTTAGTGTCTTTGTGACTTAGTGGCGAAAGAAAACATAAGAAAATGAGCCACAAAGGCACTAAGCCACCAAGTTTCATTAAAAATAATTCACAAAATTCAACCCATGCGTAACTTCAGTAATTAATTAACACTTCTTTTTGTGTATGGATGTATGGTATTCTCGTTGATCCGTTTGCTAACGAAACGGATGATTAATTTCTGAGCATACATCCATACCTTTTCATACATTTAAATTATTTTTTGAACCAAGATTCTACAACTTCTACAAGGCGAACCAAAAGGAATGAGATTTAAGTTGCTACCAAGCATTATCATTCGCAGTATAAAAATTGATCGGGAATTTTGTTAATTTTGGCAACCTAATTTTCAATAATATGGAAGAAACAATGCAGTTAGCAATAATAGAAAAGATAATTAAAAAAGCATCTCTGCTTAATAAAACGATAATACTACCGGAATCACACGATGAAAGAGTATTAAAAGCAGCGCAGATTTTAACCGCCAATAAAGTTGTCAAAGTAATTACTCTTGGTAACGAAAATAAAATAAAAGCAGATGCTGAAAAACTCGGCGTAGATTTAACAGAAGTTGAGATCATCAATCCCGAAACAACCCCGAAGCTTGATGTCTTTGCCGAAATATATTACGAACTAAGAAAGAAAAAAGGAATGACTCCCGAAATTGCACATGAAACTTTAAAACGGGATTTATTCTTCGGCGCCATGATGGTTCGCGAAGGATTTGTAAACGGTAGTGTTGCCGGTTCAACCGCATCAACAGCCGATGTATTAAAAGCAGGCTTGCAATGCGTGGGAATGCCGAAAGATATTTCAATTGTCTCGAGTTTCTTTTTAATGGTTTTCCCGGATAAAAATTACAGCTTTGCAGATTGCGCAGTTGTGCCGAACCCCGATGCAGCGCAGCTTGCCGATATAGCAATTTCCACCGCAGATAACCACAAAAAACTTACGGGTGAAGAGCCATTGATCGCGATGCTTTCGTTTTCAACAAAAGGAAGCGCAAAGCATGAATTGATCGATAAAGTAATTGAAGCAACCAACATCGTAAAAACAAAACGCCCCGATTTGAAAGTTGACGGCGAAATTCAGTTTGATGCGGCAGTTATTGAATCTATCGGAAAGAAAAAAGCTCCCGGCAGTGAAGTTGCAGGTAAAGCAAACGTTCTCGTATTCCCGGATCTAAATGCAGGCAATATCGGTTATAAAATTGCCGAGCGTCTCGGCGGTGCTAAGGCTGTAGGTCCGATGGTTCAGGGATTGAACAAACCCTATTTTGATTTGAGCCGCGGCGCAAGCGTAGATGATATAGTAAACACATCTGCAATTGCCGCTTTAATGAGCTGATTAAAAGAAAGGGAGTGAGAGAAAAAGTTAA
Organism: Ignavibacteria bacterium CG2_30_36_16; assembly: GCA_001873185.1. Taxonomy (GTDB): domain Bacteria; phylum Bacteroidota; class Ignavibacteria; order Ignavibacteriales; family Ignavibacteriaceae; genus CG2-30-36-16. The sequence goes on from MNYQ01000128.1 coordinate 29,305, forward strand.
TTGGTGAGTAATAATGCCAATTCTTTTCCCCTCACTCAATCTCTTCCTAATTCTCTTATTCTGCTCATTGTTCTATCCGTTCATGGGCAAAACCTTTCCGAGAAATTTGTCCACTTTATAATCGTTCAATGAAAATATAGCCATCGGAATTAGGGTGACCACAAAAGGTTCGCCTATTAAAATTGCTTTTTCAAATTCGGAACCTTGAAGAAGCAGCACAATAGATATAATCGAAATTAGACAAAGAAAAAAAGCTCCTGTAATAAAGACTTCATTTAAACTAGCAACCGACCAGCCCGCATAAATTGAAACCACAATAACGATTATTTTCCAGAATAGCGGAATTGTGGTTAAAGGTGCTCCTGCCAGCGAATTAAATGAAGAGTTGTTTTCTAACAAAAAATAATTTAGTAGAGTAAAAACAGCAAGCGACAGAGCGGTGAAGAGGAAAAGATTTTTTAAATTATTTCTGAAAAAATATAAACCGAAAATTAAAGAAGGAATAATTAAAGCATTTGCGAGGAGATGTATTGCACCGAAAAGAACTGCGATAATGATTGTGAGTAAATTTATTTTTTCACTGTCAATAATTTCGGTTGCAGCAAATATCAAAGCGGCATATAAAATACCGGTTACCAAATAGTTTTGAAGAATAACCGGGTAACTATTTGACATGTGAAGAATGGGCTCGCCGCTTCCGTTTTTAATTATAAACAAAGACGCCGCTGAAAGAACACAAATTAAATAAACTATTACAACAACTTGTTTGTATGCGTCAAGCAGTTTAATTTTACCCGCGGCAAAATCTACTGCAAAAACCCCCGCTGTAAGAGATAACAAATATAGTATTAAGAAAACAAGTGGTTTGTCCGAATAAAGAAATGCAAACCTAAAAAAAACCAACCCGCTTGAAATAGCGATCAGTAAAATTGCGAAAATGTTTGAATAATGTTTTAGAGAAAACATTTTTTTGAACTTGTTTGATTAAAAAAGAGTTTTAAAAATAATAAAGGATTAAAAATGAGTAAATTATTTATTGCAGCATTTATAACTGTTGCTGCTTTTTCAATTTATGCTATTAATCGCGCTGATAAAAATAGCGAATTGAATTATCAAACCAAAAATGGAGAAACAGTGAACGATACAATAAGCGATATATCCGTAAAGGATATGGACGGCAACGATGTAAAACTTTCCGATTACAAAGGGAAAGTCCTGTTAATTGTTAATGTTGCAAGCAGGTGCGGATATACTCCGCAATACGAAGGGCTTCAAAAAATATATGAAAAATATAAAGAGGGGGGATTTGAAATACTTGCTTTCCCGTGCAATGATTTTGGCGCGCAGGAACCGGGAAGTAACGAAGAGATAAAAGAGTTTTGCAATATAAACTACAGCACAACCTTCCCGCTCTTCGATAAAATCAAAGTTCTCGGCGAAGAAAAATCGCCTTTATATGAAAGGTTAATTAATAACCGTGTTACAGAGCAAGGCGATGTAAAGTGGAACTTTGAAAAATTCTTAATTGATAAAAATGGGAAGATAGTTGCCCGATACCGGAGCAAAGTTACTCCGGAAAGCGAAGTAATAACTTCAGCAATAGAAAAAGAAATTTCTAAATAAAAATAATAATTTTAGCCCCGTTTGCCGGGGCTTTTCATTTTAGAGCGCCCGATAGTTTTATAAATTCAAGTTTGTGAACCGTTACTAATAGTTTGCAAAATTATAAATCGAAACACAACTCAATTCTCCTCATGAACTTTCCGAACTTTATAGTATTGCCATGTATCAGTTAATCAATCCGTTAGCTAACGGACGGCTTGCCGCGCTAGGTGCTTTATAAGCTCATTGTACCTTACCAATTATAACTATATTTTTGTGCACATTTTTTTACACAATCAATTTTAGGAGTCCATAATGGGCAAAGGCGATAGAAAATCTAAAAAAGGAAAAATCTTCCGACATAGTTTTGGCAAATCCCGTCCGAGAAAAAAAGAAGACATCAAAGGAACGCCCCCGGAAAAAACCGAAAAAAAATCTAAAGAAGAGTAATAGTTTTCAGTTAACGGCGGGAAGAAACATTTACTTTCCCGGGTAGAGTAAATACTAATTGCGTCACATAGTGCAAAGTGAATTGACACTGATTAGAGGTAAAACTTAACTCTAATTTCTCTCTAAAATTTAGTTACCGGTTACGAGGCGTTGTGATTGAGTGACTTTAACTTCAATTGGTTTAATGTTTTCAGATATAGTATTAATATGTATCCGTTAGTCCGTTAGCTAACGGATTAGCCAACGGATTTTTATATCAAGATATTTTTTATGTTTTTAACTTTTAACTTGAGGCTTGCCGCGCAATGCATTCAATCATAATCTACTTTTAATAAAATTTATTTGGATCAATCCCATGAAAAAATTCTTCTTCTTTTTAATCGTTTGTTTTTCGTTTGTTAATATATATCCCCAAAATTGGGAAAAAGTTGATACAATATTCTCCCCTTCCGGCGTAATTGTAAAAAGTTTTACTGCCCCTGCTTTTGCCGACCTTGACGAAGACGGGGATTTTGATTTACTACTTGGCAACCTTGGCGACCGTGCTGACTTTTATGAAAACATAGGAACTTTGCAATTTCCAAAATTCAAAATGGATAACTCTTTGCTCGACCCTGTTTATAACGGCACACCGAACAATGCAGATTACCCGGCATTTGTAGATTTAGACGGTGATTCTGATATTGATATGGTTATTGGCGGCTACAATGGAATTTTGTATTACGAAAATATCGGAACGAAGACTGCTCCCGAATTTCAAAAAGTAGATTCCTTTTTTACAGAAGTTAATCCGCTAATCGGAACGGATGCACGCCCTGCATTTATTGACATAGATCATGACGGCGACTATGATTTGTTTGTCGGCGTCGGGGAATCATTAATCGGTCCTGCACCAACAGCAGGTATAACTCTCGCATTTCGCAATAACGGTGATGCTAATAATCCGATTTGGGTACAAGATAATTCTCTCGCCGCTAATATTGTTGATGCAGGGTTAAATGCTTATCCTGCTTTTGTTGATCTCGACGGCGACAGTGACTTTGACCTATTAATTGGCAGAGATTTGCAAACGTTTATTTATTATAAAAATACAGGGAACCAATCCGCACCGGTTTGGACGAGAGATTACACAGTTTTTGCCGGGATAGAATCAACCAATTATTGGAAAGATCCATGGTTTTGCGATTTAGACGGCGACGCCGATTTTGATTTAATATACGGCACTGATGATGGCGACATTCTTTTTTATTCAAATATAGGAACGGTAAACAATCCGGTATTCCAATACAATCCGGCGTATTTCTCTATTAAAAAAGTAAGTGGTTCTTCTACTGTTTCGTTCGGCGATTTTGATAAAGACGGCGATCAAGATTTGATCAGCGGCTCTCCTTATGATAATTTCCAATATTTTCGAAATGACGGTGACAGTACAAAACCAAATTTCAAAAAGGTAACGACTTCATTTTCTTCAATATCCGCCGGGTTCAGATGTTCGCCATTTTTTACAGACATTGATAATGATAATGATCTTGACATCATCTCCGGCGTAGGGACTGCAGGAAAAGTAACGGCGTATATAAATAACGGCAGCTCCTTCAGTACTAACACGACTATTTTTTCCGGAGTTCAGGTTAATTACCAAAGCGTTCCTGCCATTGCAGATATTGATAATGACGGCGACCTTGATATACTTGTTGGTTCGGATGATCAAAACGACACTAAGTTTTTTATTAATGACGGCAGTAATAATTTTTCTCTTAATACAACTATGTTTGCCGGAATTTCTTTCCCGGGAAGCTGCAGGCCTGCTTTAGCCGATATAGACAATGATTATGATTATGATCTTATTATTGGAAGGCTCTTCGGCGAAATTACTTATTATGAAAATAAAGGCAACCCCCGCGAACCGATATGGCAGTTGAACGATACTCTGTTTGCCGGAATTGAAGTTAAGCAATCTGCACATCCCGGCTTTGCAGATCTGGATGGCGACGGAAGACTTGATATGGTTATAGGCGAATATGACGGTAACTTTACTTACTATAAAAATCTTTTTGCTGTTGTTACCGATGTAAAAGAAACCAATAATTCTGTACCAAAAAACTTTTCGCTTGAACAAAATTATCCCAACCCGTTTAATCCCTCTACAACTATAGAATTTAAAGTTGCCGAACCTGGTTATGTATCAATAAAAATATTTGACGCACTCGGTAGAGAAGTTGCGGCGCTTGTAAATGAATTTATGCAGCCCGGTAATTACAAAACAAGCTTTAATACATCATCCTTTAGCCAACGGATTACCAGCGGAATTTATTTTTACCGGTTAGAAACACCTTCATTCACACAAACTAAAAAGATGATTCTTTTAAAATAACGCCTAACTATCCAGCAGATATTTTTAACACATGCTGAACAATAATAAATTGTTTAGCATGTGTTTTTTTTTCATTTTTTTAACCGATTATTTGTCGCTATTTGGCAACAAATGATGGTTACCAATTGTTTCGCAAATGCGACTTATATTTTCATCTACTTTTTTCTGCATATTTTCCCCTTCAAAAATGGCGATATCCAAACATTTTAAAATGAATAGTCATCCGGACTTTCCGGTATAAACTTTGAATCTATTTTTGTGAGTTAATTTCTTTTGCACAATTTTTTCCACTGACTTTTAAAATAACACCTTAAAAAATGTTTAATTATTTGAATTAAGTATCTTTATTTATAATTGGAGCAATGTATGAAATCTATTAAACTAAATATCCTTTCCTTTCTGCTGGTAAATTCAATGATGGTTTTCCCTCAATGGATTCAGAAAAGTCCGGCTATGGGAAATGAAATTCGTGCGTTTATAAAAAACGGCAGTACTTTTTTTGTCGGTACTAACGGCAGCGGTGTTTATACCTCGCAAAATAACGATTCAACCTGGACGCAAAAAAATAGCGGTATTTCAAATCTAAAAGTATATTCCTTATCAGGTAACGGGTCAACTGTAGCGGCAGGAACTTACGGAGATGGAGTTTTAATTTCAAATGATAATGGCAATTCATGGTCCTCTTCAAATTCGGGTATTACCGTTCCATATATTTACGCGCTCGGTTTCAGTGGAGGCAATATTATTGCCGGCACAGGCGGCGGCGGAGTTTTTACAACAACCAATAGCGGAGCAAATTGGAGCAGCTCGCTGCCGCTTAACAACATAGTAAATCATTTTTATAATTCAGCTAACGATGTTTATGTGTGTGTCGGTCCATATCTTTACCGCTCTTCCGATGACGGAATTACATGGTACTCCGTTGTAACAGCAAATACTACACTTAAAGCTATAGCAGAAACACCGCGCGCAAGCGGAGGAACAAATTTTTTTGTCGGCTCATTGGACGGAATGTTTCTTTCAACTGACAATGGCACAAACTGGTCAACAATCAATAACGGATTATTATATAGAAACGTAAATGCTGTGGCGGTAAGCGGCTCGAATATTTTTGCCGGTACAGAATCCGGCGGTGTGTTTCTTTCCGATAATGATGGAACAAGCTGGACTGAAATAAACAGCGGGCTTCCGCAAAGTTCGAGTGTTAGAGGATTAGTTGTTGATGGCAATTACATCTATGCAGCCACGGCTGCCGGTGTGGTTTGGAGAAGAAATTTATCGGATATTGTCAGCGGAGTTGATGATCGGCAACTGACGCTGCCCAAAAACTTTTCGCTTGAACAAAATTATCCCAACCCGTTTAATCCCTCCACAACTATAGAATTTAGAATTGCCGAACCTGGTTATGTATCAATAAAAGTATTCGACGCACTCGGTAGAGAAGTTGCGGCGCTTGTAAATGAATTTATGCAGCCCGGTAATTACAATATCAATTTTGATGCTTCCATGCTTACTAGCGGAATTTATTTTTACCAGCTAAAAACTTCTTCGTTTGTGCAAACAAAAAAGATGCTGCTTTTAAAATAAGGGACCTACTGTCCTCCAAAAGTATTAACACATGCTAAGCTTTAACAAATTGCTTAGCATGTGTTTGGGGTTTTCAAGTTAGCAAACCAAAGGTTGATTAAGCTATTATTTTTGAGTATTTTTTAATTAGCAGATAACGAATTTTAATTCTTTAATTATAAAGCGAGTTTAATATGAAGATGTTATTATTTGTTTTTTTTATCTTCCCAACAGCAGTTTTTTCACAAACCTACGATTTGCTTAAACATCTCCATTCGAACCGGGCATACGAATATAACTACTCCTATAATGAATTTGATAACATGAACGATACTACTCTCGTTTTATCGCATTTTAGAGGAAAAAAAATAATCGGATTAGATAGTATTCGGTTTCGTACAATTGATTCCGTTTATTACTATGGACCTTGCGTTAAAATTGGACAAGAAATAAAAATTAAAGCAGGCGATACCATTTCTATAATTCCGATTGAGCAATCAGAACCCTTTGTCATAGAAGAGATAAAAGTCAATGGTTCTGATTCTATCCGTTATAAGTTATCCGGCTGGTTATTTCCCGATTCAATATATTTACCTGTTGTTGATTCTCTCGACCCTATTCCAGTATATTCATTACCGCATATTTATAGATTTTATAGCGATGCCGATTCTATGTTGTTCAACGACGATACGCTTTTAATTCATTATCGCCCTGCGATAGTTAACTATTATGACTCTTATTTATCTGAAGACTTTTACGTTACTTCCGGGAAGGGTCTTGTTAAATATCTCAAACATTTCTCATATTTCGGTCAGGGTTTTTCAGAGACATATTCATTAGATTTTATCGCTGAAGCATCAATTTTGAGCATAGAAAATCCTAAAGATTTTCTTTTATCTCAAAATTACCCAAACCCCTTTAACCCGACGACATCTATAGAATATAAAATTGCCGAACCCGGTTTTGTATCAATAAAAGTATTCGACGCACTCGGTAGAGAAGTTGCGGCGCTTGTAAATGAATTTATGCAGCCGGGCAATTATAAAATTAATTTTGATGCTTCTAACCTCCCCTCTGGAATTTATTTTTATCGGATGATAACAAATAATTTTATTACTACTAAGAAATTTACTCTACTGAAGTGAGGTCATAAATGAAATATTTTAGAATAATTTTTTCGTTTACTATTTATCTTGCGAATCTAAACACTACAATTGCTCAAAGTGTTCCTTTAAACGGTCCGACTCCTTGGGAAGTTATCGGAAACTCTTTTTCTCAACCAAATGTCACAATGCAAATAGGAAAAGACTCTTTG
>MNYQ01000092.1 GCA_001873185.1 Ignavibacteria bacterium CG2_30_36_16
CCCCGTCCGGTATGCAACTCACATTTTGGGGGAATATGTTTTTTGTTAACTATATCAGTTACTGTGTTAGTGCAAAATTCTGAAGCAACCCGCGGATCGCCAAGGTCCATAGTTTCACGGCAAAACGTAACCGATTCAATTCCGTCAGCAAGCTCAAAATATTTAAGCGGCATATCTATTTTTTGGTAAATCTGCTCCATAAACTTACCCCAGATTGGGAGAGCAGCTTTTGCCCCCTGCCCGTACCAGTTAGTAAATTTAACTCTATGATCATCAAACCCAACCCAAACGCCGCCAACCAATTGAGGCGTATAACCGATAAACCATGCGTCAGAAAAGTTTTGTGTTGTTCCAGTTTTGCCCGCTGCGGGTCGGTGAAAATATCTCCTTACGCCCCCTCCGGTTCCATAATTAACAACGTCTGACATCATATTCTGCATTATTGTTGCAGTCTGCGGCGATATTGCCTCAGAATATTCCGGAATAAATTCATCAATCAAAATTCCGTTTTTATCTTCTATTCGAAGGACAGCTATCGGCTCTACATGAACGCCGTTGTTTGCTAAAGTGCCAAAAGCAGATGTCAGTTCGAGAGGCGAAACGAGGCTTGTACCAAGGGCTATTGAAGGATATGCTTCAAGTTGTGATTTAATTCCCAATCTTCTGGCATATTTCACAACCTGATTAGGCGGCGCAATTTCACCAATCGTTAATCTGCCGGCAATAACATTAACTGAAAAAGCAAGAGCTCTGCGCAGAGTCATAAAACCGCCGTAATTATTATCCGCATTATTTGGCGACCAGCCTTTATAGTTAAATTTTTGATTCAATAATGTATAAGCAGGATAATATCCATTGTCGATCGCAGTTGTATAAATAATTGGTTTGAAAGCAGAACCAGGTTGTCTTTTTATTCCGGTTACATGGTTCAAACCTCTGCCAAAATTTTGATTTTCACCTCCAACCATTGCTTTAATGTGTCCGTTAGATGGATCTATTACAACAAAACCGACCTGAACTGTGCTTTCAACTTTTTTCACCGAATCTATAAAATGAGTGTTAAATTTCAATCGATTATAGACTGCCGATTTATCATCTTGCGAAACAGCCAGTTTGTATTGGGACGAATTTTTAATTGCCCTGTCTATCATACTTGTTAAAAGGCTTTGATGTTTGTCCCAGTTCCAGTTTTTATTAAAAATTTCCTGGTATTCTTTGATATGGTCAGCGGCGGCTTTATTAGCAGTTTTTTGCATCCGGTAGTCGAGCGTTGTATAGATGTTCAAACCATCGCGATATAAATCATAACCATATTTATCCGATATTGCAGCCAATTGCTGACGAATGTATTCCATAAAATGTGGAGCATCCGATTGAATACGACCTATCTTTTCTGTGGAAACTTCTATTGGCATCATCTTTAATTCATTGTAACGATCTTGGCTTAATTTATCAGTAACCACCATGTTGTACATTACAAGGTTTCGTCGTCGCATTGCATTTTCCGGCTGTCTAATAGGATCATACGCTTCCGGTGATTTTAATAAAGCTACAAACAATGCTGCTTCAAGGAGTGTTATTTCATTTGCTTTTTTATCAAAATAAATTCGCGCAGCAGATTCAATTCCATAAGCGCTTCTACCAAAGTATGAAACATTAAGGTACATTTCTAATATTTCATCTTTAGTAAATTGTTTTTCAATTTGTATTGCGGTTATCCATTCACGTATTTTTCTTACCCCGGTGTCAAACATATTTTCGTTGCGGACTTTAAGGTTGTAAAGATTTTTTGATAACTGCTGTGTTATTGTGCTTGCGCCTTCACGGGAAAAAGTAAAAATATTTTTCACCATCGCTTGAAGAAAACGGGATAAATCAACTCCCCAGTGATCGTAAAATTTTCTGTCCTCGGTTGCAATCAAAGCTTCAATAAGGTAATCAGGAAGACTGTCAATTGTTGTCTCAATTCTGTTCTCAATAAAAAATTGCCCCAGTAATTCACCATCTTCTGTAAATACTTTGCTCGCTAATTGCGGACTTGGATTTTCAAGTTCTTCGAGTGAAGGTAAGCCGCTAAAAATGAATATTGTGAACGCAATGAGAAGAAGTAACACAGAACCGAGTATTCCCCAGAATAATTTTTTATTCTTAGTTTTCTTTTTCCCCCCGCTTCCGCTGCCTTTATTGCGATTATTCGGATTATTAAAATAATTGTTGTATTCCGAATCGTTCAGATTCCTTTTAGTCATTTTAATTCCAGTTTACTATTTCAAATTTATCATTAAAAATTCCGTAGCAGGGTTGATCGAGCCAGGAGCCGAGATTTACATACGCGCCGGATTTATAGTTTTTAAATATTCTTCGATGCAGATGACCGAATAACACAAAATCAAATCCCTCATCAATTTTTAGTTTTGCGGCATCAAACAAACCGTCAATTTCACCGTAATCTTTTTTGGTCGTATAATCACGGCTTGATTTACTTGTGCTGCTTGCAAGAAAGACGCCCAAATCCGGGTGCAGCAATGAGTATAAGTTCTGAAGAGTTTTATTGCGCATTATTTTTTTTAGTATGTTGTATCCGGTATCATTTTTAACGAGACCGTCTCCATGCGCAATAAAATATTTTTTACCGTTCAATTCTCTTTCAATGCCATCTTGAAATAGTTCGACGCCAATTTCATCTTCAAAAAAATTACGATGCATAAAGTCGTGATTACCGATAATATAATTAACCTTAATGCCGGCTTGGGTCAAATCTTGCAGCGCGGTTAAAGTTCTAAAATATCCTTTTTGATATACGCGCCTATACTCAAACCAATAATCGAAAAGATCGCCAACGATAAATAATTCCTTGCAGTTATCGGCTGCAAAATTAAGCAGCTTAACAAGCTTTCTTTCTTTTTCAATCTCGATGGATTTTGCCTGAAGTCCGAGATGAATATCCGATATAAAAATGTAGTTATTAATCACTTTTAAATTTTATTAAACAAAATAAAGTTTGTCATTCTTAAAATAAAAACCAAAATATAAAACCAAGTATTATTCTTCAAATTCTGCCAGAAGTAAACTTTCAGGGTCAAGCTCAATTGATAAAGGGACATCCTCTAACCGGAATGTGAAAGTTTTTTTATGTGCGTCCACAAAGACTGTTTCGTTTACTTCGCCACCTTTTTTAAGTTTTATTTTTATATCAAGCGGGAAGTAAAAAGTATCGTATTCTGTTTGAACTTGATTCAAATTGACAGATAAACTATTACCATCACTTACTTCCCAATCATATTTGCATTTAATTATTCCAATTCCTTTATAAATCCACTGCTCGAAAAATTTATCTAAATTTCTGCCGCTAACTTTTTCGCAAATATATTTAAAATCTTGAGTGGATGAATTTGAGTATTTATAAATTTCAAAATACTCATGCAATATATTAAAGAATACCGAATCACTAGTTAAGTTTCTAAGCATATGTAGTACCCACGCGCCTTTATCATAAACTGTCCGGTTGAATAAATCGTTTGGATTATAAAGTGTCCCCGGGTATTTAGAATTGAATTTTGACAACATTGTTGATTTAAGGGCATCATTGCCGCTTAGAGCTTCATAATATAAAGCTTCGCTGTAACTTGCAAATCCTTCATTAAGCCAGATGTCTTCCCAAGTTTTTGGACCGACCGCATTTCCCCACCATTGATGAGCTAACTCGTGCACGTAAATATCTTCGAAGAAATTTCTTCCGCTTACAAAATTAGAACCAATTCCCGTTATTGTTTGATGTTCCATCGCGCCAAGCTGCCACAGAAATTCAGCCACGCCATATTTTTCTTTAATAAAAGGATATTCGCCAAACAATTTAGAAAATATCTCGATCATCTGCCGATGCCCGCTAAAATCGATCTTTGCTTCTTCTTTATGTTGAGGCAGACAGTAATAATCGAGTAGCATTGTATCTTTATTTGCGGTTATATAATGATCGGTAAAATTCAAATAGTCCGAAGAATAAATTGCAATTAAATAAGTTGAAATTGGATAAACTGTTTTCCACGAGTAGGTTTTTCTTTTCCCTTCTTCGCTTTTTATTCCAGCTAAAATACCGTTCGATATTGAAATTTTTTCATCGTCATTTGTTATATGAATATCGATTAAAGCTTTATCATCCGGCATATCATTACACGGAAACCATGTGGATGCAAAATTTGGTTCATTTAAAGTATAAATTAAACTCTTACCATTTATTTCTCCGAAAACAAAAGATGCTAAACCTGCCCTTTTCGGTGTACCTTCATATTCTACAACTATATTAAAAGAATCTACCGGATGTGCGGCTAACGGAATTTTTAATGAAGTACCTTCCAAAATAAAATTGGAAGGCTGACCATCTAAATAAAGGGAAGTAATTTTCATATTATCATAAAAATTCAAAAAGATTGTGTCAGCAGGCAAATTAGTAGTCCTTCCGGTAATTATGGTTTTGCCATTAATTATTCTTTTGTTTGGAAATAGCTCTATCGAAATATCGTAATGGAGTATATCTTGATTAAATTGCTTTTCAACAATATAACCACCCGGTTGCAAGAAATTAAATCCAATATTGAGTGAGCGTTTTATATCCCGATTTGTTTGTTCTGCGTAATTTAATCCGCTAACTATCGGGGAGTTGCCAATCTTCAAACCCAAAAGAAAAAAAATAGCAAAAAGTACAACGCTTATTATTGTAGTGCGTAATTTCATAATCGGCTCAAATCTTCACCTAACTTACATATTATAAATTCCAGCATATATTTCATTAATTTTTGAATAAATCTTTTTAAGTAATGTTAAAATAGTCATTTCTTAAATTGCCAAACAATTCATAATTGAATATATTAAAGGCGTTTATTTAATGAAAATGAGAAGCGGGCGAACAAGAATATTTTGTATAATGGTTGCGCTTTCTTTTCCGCTCAATTTTTTGTTTTATGAAAGTAGCTGCTGCATCAAGTTATCAATTTAGAAAGATGCACAATTAAAATACCTTAGCTTTATTAAGGATGTAATTAAGGAGCTTAATATGCCATTTCCGGGTTCTTCAATTTTACGCGATACAATTACAATGTTATTAGCAGGCGGACAGGGTGAACGGCTTAATCCATTAACAAAATTCCGCAGTAAGCCATCCGTGCCGTTTGGCGGAAAATACAGGATCATTGATTTTGCACTTTCCAACTGTCTTAATTCCGGGCTTCGCAGAATTTATGTTTTAACACAGTACAAATCGGATTCATTAAATCAGCACTTGTTTGAAGCGTGGAGTATTTTTAATCCCGAACTCGGTGAGTTTATATACTCCGTTCCGCCGCAGCGAAAAATAAATAACGATTGGTATATGGGCACATCAAATGCAATTTATCAAAATATGAATTTGTTTTCTTCAGAGAAAAAAGCAAAGTGGGTGCTCGTGTTAAGCGGTGATCATATTTACAAAATGGATTATATGAGAATGCTACAGCATCACGTAGACACAAAAACCGATTTATCAATTGCATGTATAGAAGTGCCTAAAGAAGAAGCTCATCGGTTTGGAATTGTTGGGATTGATGATAAATATAATGTTACTTCATTTGTTGAGAAACCGGAAAAACCCCCGGTAATACCCGACATGCCAAATTATTCATTCGTTAATATGGGTATTTATGTTTTTAATGCCGCTAAACTTCAAGAAATTTTTAAGGAGATGGACATTCGTAAAATTAAAGCTAACGATTTTGGTAAAGATGTTATTCCCTTTATGGTTGATTCAGGTATTTCCATTAAAGCCTACAAATTTTTTGACGAGAATAAAAAAGAGAGCCCTTACTGGAAAGATATAGGAACAATTGATAGTTATTTTGACGCCAGTATGAATTTGATAAGTGTTACTCCTGATTTTAATTTTTATGATTTCAATTGGCCTATGCGCGCTTACCAACATCAATTTCCGCCGGCAAAAACGGTCTCACACGAAGGAGAAAGGGTTGGGCGATGTTTAAATTCGTTAATATGCGATGGTTCTATCGTATCCGGTGGATTAGTAGAACGATCTCTTCTTGGACCCGGCGTAAAAGTAAACAGTTTTGCTTATGTAACCGATTCGATAATTATGGATAGGTGTAAGATTGGCAGGCATGCACGCATCCGCCGGGCAATTATAGATAAAAACGTAACCGTACCCGAAGGATATGAGATAGGATTTGACCTTGAGGGAGATAAAAAGAAGTTTACCGTAACCGAAAGTGGAATTGTTGTAATCTACAAAAACCAAATACTGCCCGAATAGGATTTGAAATTCTGTTTTATGTTTTGAGGGATTGATATGACTTTAGCGAAATTAATCTTTACTCAATTATTCTATTATTTATGGCATCGAACGAACAATTAGAAACTAAATTAAATAATTTACCTTCAAGTTCAGGTGTTTATCAATTTATAAATGATAATGGGAAAATTATTTATGTGGGAAAAGCAAAAAATTTACGAAACAGAGTGCGCAGTTATTTTTATAGTAATGTAACAAACATTAAAACTGCTGCGCTCGTTTGCAAAATATCTAGTTTGGAACTTATTGTTACCGATAATGAAATTGAAGCACTTGTTCTTGAAAATAATCTCATCAAACAATTTAAGCCGCGTTACAATGTTAATTTAAAAGATGATAAATCTTACCCTTACATTAAAATAACAAACGAACCTTATCCACAAATTTACACTACCAGGCGTGTAATTAAAGACGGTTCAAAATATTTTGGACCCTACACAGACGTAAGAAATATGAAGTCTTCTTTAAGAATGATCAATCAAGTTTTCAAAATAAGAAGCTGCAAACTGAACATTACTGAGGTAAGCATTGATAAGAAAAAATTTAAAGTCTGTCTCGATTATCATATTAAAAAATGCGGCGGTCCCTGCGAAGGATTTGTTTCGGAAAAAGAATATAAGGAGATGGTTGATGAGGTTATCAAATTATTAAAAGGAAAAACTGATGACCTGATCAAAGACTTAAAACAAAAGATGGCTGATGCTGTCATCGCACTTGAATTTGAAAATGCTGCAGAGCTACGAGACAGACTCGAACATCTTGAGGCTATTTCTTCTAAACAAAAAATTGTCAGCACAGATTTACAAGACCGGGACATTATTTCGATTGCTTACGAAGGTAAAGACTCCGCCTGTTCAATTTTTATTATACGCAGCGGAAAACTTGTGGGCAAAAAGCAGTTGAATCTTTCAATTGAAATTGGCGAGGATAAGGAAAATATTTATGCTGCTGCTATAAAATTTTATTACTCCGAATTCGTTGAAATTCCTAACGAACTTATAATGGACACTGAACCTGCTGAAGCTGAAACATTAGTTGAGTGGCTAAATATGAATGCTGCACATAAAGTGAAACTAATTGTGCCTCAGCGGGGCGAATTAAAATCGCTTGTAAAAATGTGCAGCGAAAATGCCCGGCTTCAATTAAAAGAAATTCAGTTACAAAAAATGAAATCCTTTGGACATGTTCCATATGTGCTCTCTGCTCTTCAGCGTGATTTACGATTAAAAGATTTGCCGAGGAAAATAGAATGTTTTGATATATCAAACTTACAGGGAACTGATACCGTAGCAAGTATGGTTGTCTTTGAAGACGCTAAACCGAAAAAAAGTCTTTACAGAAAATTTATAATTAAAGATGTTGTTGGTCCGGATGATTTTTCAAGCATGCGTGAAGTTATTAAACGGCGCTACAGCAGGCTGAAGGAAGAAAACCAAACACTACCCGATTTAATCATGGTTGATGGCGGTAAAGGTCAGCTTTCCAGCGCTATAGAAATTTTAAACGAACTTGGATTTAAAAATTATAACGTTATTGGACTTGCAAAAAGATTAGAAGAAGTATTTTTCCCTAATAATTCGGAACCGGAATCTATTCCTAAAACTTCATCTGGTTTAAAGCTTTTGCAGCAAGTTAGGGACGAGGCGCATAGGTTTGCAATAACATTTCACCGCCAGCGCCGCAGTAAGCGTACTATAGCTACCGAGTTGACAGAAATAGCGGGAATAGGTGAATCAACGGCACAACAGCTTTTGACAAAAATTGGCAGCTTAAAAGAGATTAAAGAATCACCGATGGAAAAACTTGCAACGGTTATTGGGAAAAAGAAGGGCGAATTAGTCTATAAACATTTTAATAATAATGAAGCAAAAAAACGGTTAGAATACTAATTATGCTTTTGATTCGCTTAATTTTGAACCGAACAATAAAATTATTCCAGCCAATAGAGAAAAAATAATCAACAAAGAAAAATATGGCGAAAGCCCGAAGGCTGTCGGAATGTCTCCAACAACCATACAAACTAATCCTACAATTATAGCATAGGGCAGTTGTGTGCGCACATGATCCATATGGTCGCAACCGGAAGCCATAGAACTTAAAATTGTTGTATCGGCAATGGGAGAACAATGATCGCCAAAAACCGAACCTGCAAGCACTGAACTAATAACACCATAAAGAATTAATTCTGTGTGAACCGCCGTGAAATTATATAAGCCCGACACATGGAAGCCAAGTGGAATAACGATGGGCATCATAATAGCCATTGTACCCCAACTTGTACCTGTGGCAAAACTAGTTAACGCGCAAACGAAGAAAATTAACACCGGCAAAAACCTGGGATCAATCGTATCACTAATTATGCTAATTATATAATCGGCGGTTTTAATATCCTGCGTAACCGAACCTATAGACCACGCGAGAGTTAATATTAAGATCGCAAAAAGCATCGAACGAACGCCTACAAACCAAGCATCAACAGTTTCGTTCAATGTCATTATTTTTTGTGCAACAATCATTATTCCGGCAACAACACAAGCAGCAAAACTGGACCATAGCAAGGCAAGGTAAGAATTCGATTTTCCGATAATATCTCTGAAGCCGTAGTTTGTTATGCCTTCCGCAGCTAAAGTTGTTATTCCGGTGTAGTACAAACCGAATAAGGTACCGCCTACAAGAACCGCAATTGGAACTACGCCGTTATACCATTTTGCTTTTTCATCATTCCCGAACAGGTCGGAAGTTTCAGTTAAATCTTTAGCGACAGAAGCGCCTTCACGTACTACTTTGCCCTCTCTTAAAGCTCTTCTTTCAGCTTTTAGCATAGGTCCAAAATCCCTATTAAAATAAGCCAGCATTAAAACAAATAAAAGCATTGCGATTGGATAAAATCTAAATGGAATGGTTTGCATAAACACATCATATACATTTGCATCTGAGCCGATTAATTTTAATCCATCCTGAATTAATCCAATTTCAAACCCAATCCACGAACTAACTATTACGATACTTGCAACCGGTGCTGATGTTGCATCAACGATGAAAGCTAATTTTTCGCGCGAGATTTTTAGTTTATCGGTAATTGGTCTCATCAAATTTCCAACGATTAATGTATTAGCATAATCATCAAAAAAAATCATTAAGCCGGCTAACCAGGTAGCTATTAGTCCTGAGCGTCTTGTGCGGGCATAACGGATTACAATATTGGCAATGCCTCTGGTTCCCCCGCTTTTAGAAATTAAGCCAACTACACCTCCGAATAAAAATGTAAATACAATAACTTGAATGTGTGAAGTTTCAGTTAATGTATTGATGATGTAAGTATCAACGACTCTCAAAATTCCTATTATAGGATTATAATCATAAATAAAAATTGCGCCCATATAGATGCCAAGAAGCAGAGAAATGATTACCTGACGTAGAAACAATGCAAGCACAATTGCAAATATGGGCGGAAGTATACTCAGTAGTCCCGGTATTACGCGGACGCTGCCTTTTAATGATGAAATCTCGATAACTCTAACATCGAAACTACCAGCGTCAGCTAATATTACTGAAGTGTCTATCTCCCCTGCCTTAGCAATTAGTTGAAACTCTTTCGTTTTTTTTTCACTTACAAAACGTAAATTCACGGTAGTTAATGTATCGGGCAATTCATGTAATTTTAGATTAAAGGAAATGTTTTCCAGAGCGATTCGCGGAATGGTTAAATTAGCCGGCAGGGCGGAAGCGGACAATAATATTATTAAAACCGGAAAAAGGAGTTTTCTTTTCAATAGTGTAAATACTTTAATAATAGTTAATTGTAATATTTATACTTAGTATTCTTTGCATAACTTTTAATTTAACCGGAGTGAATATATGATGAAGATGAAAAATATCAAAAATTATTATTATCTTTTCATTGCTTTTTTCTAAAAACAGAATTATGAAAAATTTTAATCTATTTATAACTATTTGTTTGTTTGTATTAGCAGGTTGCTCAAAACAAAAAGAGATTTCCTTCAACTCCCAATTGCTTCAAAAATTAGTTCTTTCAGCAATGAATGGAAATATTTCGGCAAACGACTCGCTGGGAAATTTAATCGATTTTACTCTGCCATTTAATTCTTCTTACAATAAATTTGAAATTGACAGCGTAGTGTTGAACCAAGTTACTTATTACACCGTTTTGGCTGAATTCCCGAATCCTCTCTACAACCGGTTTGCGGTTTATGATAATTACTTAAATAATTTTTTAATTGATCGCTCATTAAATGGTTACATCAAAATTGCTCCTATTCATGTTAATAATCTGAAGTTTTTTAAAGTTGAAGAACAGTTTATTTCCAAAGATATTTTTAGGATTGAACGCTTATCGCTTTACTTAATTGAGCCGGAATCGGTGAATCTTTCTTTTAGAATTTTTACAAACTTCGAAAGACCCAAAGAAATTTATAAACAAACCGTCTCAGAAATTTCAGAAGATCGGATAAAAACTGAATTGTCGAGCAGCGCATTCTCTATATTATCAAACAAATCAGATGTATTCAGTTTTAACGATAAACAAAATGATTATAAAAGCAGCAGTGAAATTTTTTACAATTTTGTAACTGAACAGATAGGAAGTTTTTCTGACTCAACTTTGAAGCCGATGCTGACTAACGAGACAAGCGGCGCAGAAATATTAGATGAAGATTTTGCTAATGATGTAAACAACATTTTTACGATCAGCGTAACTTCCGAATGGAAGAGAATTGATAATTTAAAAATTACAGAAAATCTTTCGACTCAATTTACAGGGACACGATATTTAAATAACAAACTCGGTGCTGAGATATCAATTATTAAACTCCCCGAAGGAACTGCTGCAGAGGATTTCCTCAATGCCGAATTGACAAATAAAAATGATGGATTAAATTCCACACGATATAGTAATAATATTGAAACGGGAAAGGACTTAATACAATATTACGAATACTCTTGCGGCAGTATCAAGTTTCTTATGATAATAAAAGTTTCAAAATACACATATGAAAATTATAAAGACCATTACAATAATATCATCAATTCTTTTAAGGTAAATTGTTGATGTATAAAGCACTATTCTTTCTTCACAAAACTAATGAAGAAAATTTTGAAGAGCATTTCAAACAATTCACATTAAAGTATATCGGTGAGGTGATTGGTGAAAAAATAATTGCCGGTAAAGTAGAAAGTAATCTCCTCCTCGAACAAAAGTATAATTTATTCTGCGAAGTTTCTGTTGAAAATAAAGACGAATGGGATAAATTGATGAACTCTCCGGCAGGGAAAAAACTGAATGAAGATCTATCCGATTTTCATCAGTTTATTACGGTAATTTTTATAAACTACGATGAAAAACTATGAATATATATATTGTCCGGCACGGTGATGCGGAAAAAAGTTCGTTAAGCAAAAAGGATTCTCAGCGAGAACTCACAATTAAAGGAAAAGCAAATTTAAATAAAGCAGCAAATGGATGGAAGAATTTAATTGGTCATGTCGATCATATTGTTAGTTCTCCTTATTTACGAGCTAAACAGACCGCCGAGATAATCGCGATAAATCTTGGTTTCGAAGGCAATATTATTTTAAATGAAAAATTAAAAAGCGGCAATTCAACCGAAGATTTGGTTATGCTTGCAAATTCATTAAGCGGGGAAGATATTATTTTCATCGGTCACGAGCCGGATTGCTCCGAACATCTTTCTAAATTAATTTCTTCATCAGAAATTTTCGTCAATTTTCAAAAAGGGATGATTGCAAAAGTATCCTTTAATAACCGTGTAAGAAAAGGTAAAGGTATGTTGGAATTCGTAATTCCGGTTAAACTTTTTGATAAATAATTGAGATTGGGTTGAAACTTATTCTTTGCTTACTGGCAGTATCGAAAGTCTTAAAATTAAAAACCCCTCACGCATTGGTGAGGGGTTTTATCTAATAAAACAAATAAATGGAATTTAGATTATCCCCTTTTCCTTTATAATTTTTTCTACGGTTAGGGCGCCAATCTCCTGCAATTCGTATTTTACCCGGGTGGAAGGTTTGTTTAGCTTTAAGATGCGACCAAGATCAATCGGTGTACCAATTACCACAGAATCGCAATCGGTGCGGTTAATTGTTTCTTCAAGATCTTTCACTTGTTCATCGCCGTAACCCATTGCCGGCAGAAGCACGCCAATTTTAGGATATTTTTTATAGGTATCCGTAATTGATTTTACAGTATACGGGCGGGGGTCTACAATTTCAGATGCTCCATAATTCCACGCCGCAATCATACCTGCGCCATACTCCATTCCACCGTGCGTTAGTGTGGGACCGTCTTCCACAACGAGCACCCGCTTACCTTTTATCAATTCTGGAAATTCAACAAATAAAGGTGAAGCGGCTTCAATAATTTGTGCATTAGGAACAACCTGCCTAATATTTTCTCTTACTGTGCGAACATTTTTAGGATCGGCAGAATCAATTTTATTTATTACCGCTACATCTGCTAATCGCAAAGATGTGTTCCCGGGATAATAAGTTAATTCGTGCCCAGCCCGGTGGGGGTCTACAACAGTAAAAGTTAAGTCTGGTTTATAGAAAGGCAAATCGTTATTACCGCCATCCCATACTATCACATCCGCTTCTTTTTCAGCTTCTCTAAGGATTGCTTCATAATCTACACCGGAATAAATTATGCTTCCTATGGCAATATGTGGTTCATATTCTTCAATCTCTTCAATCGTGCATTCATGTTTTTTAAGATCTTCGAGTGAACCGTATCGTTGAACTTTTTGTTTTACAAGATCGCCGTAAGGCATAGGATGACGAATAGAGACAACTCTTTTGCCTGCTGCTCTTAATACTTCCACAATACGTCGCGAAGTTTGCGATTTACCGCTTCCGGTTCTTACAGCAATTACTGCAATTACAGGTTTGGTGCTTTTAATCATCGTCTCTTCGCCGCCAAGAAGTTTGAATGAAACTCCTGCTGCATTAACAATGGAAGCTTTTGTCATTACATAATTAAATGTAACGTCCGAATATGAGAAAACAACTTCATCAACTTTGAATTCTTTAATTAAGTTCACGAGCTCTTTTTCATCAAATATTTTGATACCGTTAGGATAAAGTTTACCGGCTAATTCTTTCGGGTAAACTCTTCCGTCGATATTAGGAATTTGGGTTGCCGTAAAGGCTACAACATTGTAGTCTTCATTGTTCCGGAAAAAGACATTGAAATTATGAAAGTCTCTTCCGGCAGCACCCATTATTAGAACATTTTTTTTTGACATATATACTCCGCTATTCTACTGTTACGCTTTTTGCTAAATTACGTGGTTGATCCACATTTAAACCTTTTTTGACTGCTATATGATATGCAAGAAGTTGAAGCGGAATAACCGATAGTATCGGCATCAACATTCTAATCGTGTCGGGAATTTTTATTGTATAATCTACGAGTTTGTCAATGGTATCGTCGCTCTCGCTAGCAACAGCTATTATTCTTCCCTTACGGGCTTTAACTTCCTGGATATTACTTATAATTTTATCGTATGTTGAGTCTTTTGGTGCAATAAAAATCGCAGGCATGTTTTTATCTATTAATGCGATGGGTCCATGTTTCATTTCTGCTGCAGGATATCCCTCGGCATGAATGTATGATATTTCCTTTAATTTAAGAGCGCCTTCTAATGCCACAGGGAAATTGTATCCCCTTCCGAGATACAAAAAATTTGTAGCATTCTTAAACTCTTCAGCTATATTTTCTATGTGTTCGTTAAGTTTTAAAATTTGTTTTATTTTTTCCGGAATTTTTTCAAGCTCAAGCGCAATATTTTTGCCGTCAACTAAACTCATCGTTTTTTTGCGGGCAATAAGGAGTGTAATAAGAGCAAGCACAACGAGCTGTGATGTAAACGCTTTTGTTGAAGCAACGCCGATTTCTGGTCCGGCGTGGATATAAACTCCAGCCTGACTTTCTCGTGCGATGGTGCTGCCAACAACATTACAAATTCCGAGAGATAAAGCGCCTCTATTTTTGGCTTCCTTTAGAGCAGCAAGTGTGTCCGCTGTTTCACCACTTTGCGAGATAAAAAATATTGCATCCTCGCTGCCAACAATTGGGTTGCGATAACGAAATTCGGATGCGTATTCAACTTCTGTAGGAATTCGGGCGAACTGTTCAAACATATACTCTCCTACAAGAGCCGCATGCCAGCTTGTGCCGCAAGCTGAAATAATTATCCTTTTAGAATTGGCAAGTCTATCAGCCACTAATTCAAGCCCGCCAAGTTTTGCTGTGCCCTGCTCTAACAATATTCTGCCACGCATCGAATTAAAAACTGACTCAGGCTGTTCAATAATTTCTTTAAGCATAAAATGAGGATATCCGCCCCGGTCAATTTCTTCGAGAGTTGTAGTTATTTCAAATACTTCTTTTTCAATATCAGCGTCTGCAATTGTCTTGGCACAAAAATGATCCTTGTAAACTTCAACAAGTTCACCGTCATCAAGATAAACAACCTGGCTTGTGTGGGCAATTATTGCAGAAACATCGGAGGCGATAAAATGTTCATTATCGCCTATACCAATAACAAGAGGAGAACCTTTACGCGCTGCAACAATTTTATCAGGTTCACCTTCGTAAACAACTGCTATTCCGTAAGTACCTTCAACTTCAGTCAAAGCCATTCGAACCGATTTGAATAAATTATTTCCGCGTTTTAAGAAACTGTCGATAAGGTGGACTAATACTTCTGAATCAGTTTCAGAAAGGAATGTATAGCCAAGCTGCTGTAAGCCTTTTTTGAGAGTTTCAAAATTTTCAATAATTCCATTGTGGATTAAAAATAGAGATTTGTCCCCGTTACAGTGAGGATGTGCATTGATTTCATTTGGTTCGCCATGTGTAGCCCATCTTGTATGTCCTATGCCAATGGGTGAAGAAAGTTTGAGTTTTTCTATTTTAGATTGGAGTTCGCTTACTTTGCCTTTATTCTTAATTACAAGGGGGTGGTTGTCGATAAGAATTCCGATACCCGCGGAATCGTAACCCCGGTATTCAAGTCTTTTCAATCCGTTGATTAAGACGGGAACACAATTATTCTCTCCTATGTATCCAACTATTCCACACATTAAACACCTAATATTGATTACAAAAGTTTAGAAACTTGGGTTGAAAAATACGAAAAGAAGGGCATTTCCCCAAAGAGAAAATGCCCTTAACAATTACTTAACTTTGGCGAGTTTTTCTGTTATTGTCTTTGTCAAATCGCTGAATTTACAAATGATCTTATAGAAGTAAATACCATTTGAAATTTCATCGCCGTCCTGATCGCGTCCATCCCACGGGATTTTGTTAAATCCTATTTGAAGCATAGATGGCGGCACATTAATATCGCGTATCAACCTTCCGGCGACCGTATAAACTTTTACAATAAACTCCTCGGGAGTTTCGGAACCACGAAGTTCAAAAGTAAAATGAGTATCGTTCTTAAATGGGTTCGGATAATTAAAAACGTTCGCAATATCCGATTGATCGAAAACATAAAAAATAGTTCTATGGGATGTAGTATCGAAGAAGTTACCAGAAGCATCCTTAGCGAGCACTTCCAGCGTATGCTTGCCTGTTTTGAGTTTTGGTTTCCAGGTAAACACTGCTGCATTATTTGGGTAAGCAGTAGAATCGAATGTGATATCTTCTGCATAAAAATCCATCGGAATGTTATTATGAACAAGTGTAAAATAATCGCGCTTCAAGGGGAGCGGACTATTATCTTTAAGCGTAATAACAATCTCTGGTTCTGCCGAAATTAAATCGCCGTTTAATATTTCTTTCCCATCAAATGTAATGCTGAATTCCGGTTTTAGTGAATCGCGGGAAACGTAGAATGAATTAGCTGTGATATTATTAAATGTGTAATATTCCCTTTTAGGATATTCTGCTACAACTTTAAAGTCATGTTTAGTTGCCGGACTAAATAAAGCGGTTTTCAGAATTTTGGTTACTGAAAAAAAGCTATCCGGCGGAACCGTAATAGTTGCAGAATAATAGGCAGAATCTGTTGCGGAAGTGTCCTGCGGATTAAGATAAAAATAAACTTTAACATCCTTTGCTTCAGAGTCACCCAAATTTAAGACTTTCATACTCATAGTATCATCAAACCCCTGAAGAACTGTATCCGGCGTGAAGTAAAAATTATTATTTGTTAAAGCAACATCTGGTAGAGGAACATAATCAATTTGGAAACTTTTAAATTTAATTGGAGCTGAAGTTCCAAAACTCGAATCTGTAATGGTGCAGTAAAATTTTAACCTGCGGTATTGCTCGGGATCGATATCTTTAATCTCTGTAGCTGATTGAAGATTAGAATAAAGCATATCCCAATTATTTGTAGAAGAGTTTAATCCCTGCAAATGCAAATTAAATTTACCGGCAAATCCTGTTTTCTCCACTTCAAAATTCAATGAATCCCACTGTGCTACAGGACCAACCGAAGGAGAAGTAAAACTGCCAAAGCCTTCTTTATAAGTTCCGCGAAATACATCAAACTTCGGGGTAAAACCTGGCGAACCAACACCAGCATATACTAAGTCATTAATCCAATCATAAGTAAACGATAGATAACCCGCAGTAGGAATATTAGTATCCCATTGTTCTTCATATAAACCTGTTTCAAGATTAAAGCGCCGCATCCAACTGTTGTATCTTTCAAAAGCAAAAAAGTATTTATCATAAATGAAGAAATAAGTAAAGTTAACAAAGCTATCGTCTAACAGATGAATATCACTGCCAACAGTAGCCCAATTATTTTGGGGATCAAATTTTCTAATTGTGTACCTATAGTTTCCATTAGCAGTTCTATAAGCGACATTATAAACATATCTGCCATCTGTGTTCAATGCAAATGTTCCATTTTCTACTAACCCGCTAATTCCGTTTAGCATACCCTGCGGTATATTTACCCGGGTCGTATCCCCTGTAGTTGTATTTACACGTAAAAGAGAATAAGCGTCGCCTGTTGGAATGTATAAAGCCCCGCCCTGATTATCAGGATACCAAAACAATTGCTGCCAAATTTTTACAGTGATTTTTCCAATAGAATCAACCTGTCCTTTTATAGTTCCGCCCTCGCCAGTTCCAATTTTATACAACCTTGTTGGAATGTTATTACCATAATATATATGACCAAAATAAATATACTTACCGTCAGTTGTAATATTAGACAAATTCTTCACCCCTGAAGGAAGATTGATCGCAATACCTCCAATATGTTTCTCCCTGCTTGGTTTCGGAGGTAATGGTTGTATGTTCAAAAGCAGGGAATTCAAATCATTCGAATAAACTATATTACTTCTATGAAAAGAATTTAATTGATTATTGAAGAAAAAACTTCCCTTCTTTTTTTCTTCCCAAACTGAGAATGTTCTAACCTCACTCCAATCGCTGGAATCTACACCATTATAAATTTTTGTACGCCAGAAATATACCCCATTGTCTAAGGTTGGTGTTTTCCATTGAAAAACTCCATTGCTTGCGCTTAAAGCGCCTGTACTGATGAAAGGGTTTTCAAATGAAAAAGAAGTATCAACTTGAATAAAATATTCGAGATTGATACCGAGGTAGCTCCCATTATCAGCAAATACGAAAGTTACATCCGCTTTATCTGTAGAATAACCATTTTCCGGTTTAATTATATTTGCTTTTTCAAGATCGAAAACAACGAAAGAAGCTTGAGCCGTATTATCCGAAAGATCTAGCTCTTCAATAGGATCTAACAAGTTAACTTGAGCTTTCAAAGCATAAAGGCTCCCTTCAACTGGAGTCCATTTGAAAAATACTGAATCGATTTCACCAAAACTTCCAAGTTTTTTTACGCCAATCACATAAGAGGTATCAGAGGAAGTTGCTCTTAGTTGAACAGAAACAGAATCATTTGGAAAAGTTAATCCGTAATTTTTAATTTTTATTTTAACTAAAATTGTATCTGTCACTAAAGGAGACTCCGGGTAAATAGAAATATCGGATGAATTAACAATAAAATCGGGAGTTTTCGGAAGAGCTAATTCTAAGGCAGGATCTCCTAGCAATGTAGCCAAAGCAACCTGGCTGCTGGTGTACGGATCACTAAAAGAAAACGCCGCTTTAGTAGCAAAAATAGCATCTCCGGTCACATATTGTTTATTCTGCATTACGTGCTTAAAAAACTCTTTAGTCATTGTTTTTCCCTGCCCCCACCAGGTTAAAGCGCTGCTACCCCAAAAAGAAATACTTCCCTTTCCTGCAACACTATTAAATTGTTCACCAAACACTTCTTGATCATCAAAATGCGCAGTGTAACAGGTTACACTCGTTATAAATGGCAATCTGTCACCATTGTTAAGCTGGTAAATATCATCGGTATTAAATGAAAAATCCCATTGATATCCTCCGCCATGACCATAGTAATTAGCCATTACAGCGCCGTTACTAAAAGCATTTTTTATTTCAGTTGGACCGCCATAAAAAGGCTGGTGAGTAGGTTTATTTGGGAAACGAAATATTTTTGTTGAATAAATACCTTGAGGTTTCAAGTAGGTATCATCAATCCATAAACACTCATCATTAAACCTTAAATTTGCTTCATCATTAGCATCCATACCCGAGCCAATTAGAATAACATTTTGTTTCCAGAATTTGCCGTTATCGTTAGGATAATTAATAATTTTATCAACGAGTATGTTCCCTTCCTCGACACTTTCACATGAGATGCGCCCGATAGACATTTCGGGAACATAATCATTCCCTAAAAATGCAACAAGATTATTATCACTTGCAGCCAACCCATAAGTTTTTGCATGAAAAGGCAAAGATGGAATAAAAGTTTGGCGACTGCCTGCAATTAGCCTTCTAAAATCCCAACTTAAGTCTCCCACCAAAACTACATGAGCCGGTGCCGGCTGCTGCCAATTTTCAAAAGTATATTTCAAGAAATTTTTTAATGCGGCTGGATCAAGCAAACCAAAAGAAAACTCATCATATATATCCTGAACATCCACAATTTTAATTCTTGGGTTTTGAATTCCCGGGACATTACCTGTTCTAAAATTAGCCAATCTTTGCGCAACACTGTTGAAATCTTTGTGAGTAATTATTAAGTAATCAGCTCCGTTTACAGTATTCCGCAAATCAGAAATAGAATTATCTTTTTCAATTAAAGATGGGGTAAGGAAATAATCCTCCGAAGCGCAGTAATATGTTACTTTAGATGTTACATTATCAACAAATAACACGCTCTGATACTGATCGTTAGTAATCTGCGCATTAGTTATAATTTTTCCTCTTTCTTTAAGAAAGATTCGCATATTCGGTTTTTGCCAGTTATAAACATTAAACCTAATCTTTCCAAACTCGTTTGGGGGAGATTTAAAAGAAAAATGATCGCCAAAAGATCTATTCAATCTGAAATAATCTATTTCGAACCAATTAACTCTTACTTCATCGGAACTATCTTTATAAGCGCTAACTATTAATTGGTTCGAATCGTAGCCCGGAACCTCATGCCAGTTAAATGGAATTTCCACAACAGATTTCTCAGCCTCGTTCCAACTGTGTGTCCCTATTTTTTTCTCATTGAAGTAAACGTCAACTTTATGCGTGTATGTCATCCCCTGAAAGGCGACTCTCATAACGGCATTTGCATAAATACTATCAATCCGGATATTGTCCGGTCTATCAAACTGTCCAAGGAAATATTTAAGATGCCCCGAAATTGTATATGCAGTTCCCCAAAACCAATGATCTTGAGCGTTGGTTTCTGCGTGCCCTAATCTTTCAAATATTGTATCTTTTTCAAAATGGACAGTATGATAAGAATAAGCGAAACTTTTAATCGATGTAGTCGGGTAGCCATCAAGTGTATCATATCTTAACCCGGCGGAATCTGCCTGATATGAAAACCAATAGATGTTATCTTTATTATAGATATTAATGGTTGTATATTGTGTAGGAGTTGCAGGCTGCCCAAGAAACTCAACATAATCAGAATCGTTAAACAAACCGTCGTTATTAGCATCTTTATAATTAAGCCTTACCTCTTCTCCATCGTTAAAAATCTGAAACTTTTCAATAGGCATATTAGTAACCGGCAAGCCGGCGGATGCTAACTGAGGAACTGTTAATCTATATATTCCCTCTTTGTTCAAATGTATTTTATAATAATCCTTAGTTGGATTATACCAGTATTGTTGCAAAGGATTATTGGTTTCATAATTTTTTATCTGCCCGGCCCATTTGATCCCCTGATCGGGGTTTGCCGATGAGTTTTTTATTACATACTCGGTAAGAGGATCTTTTATTGAATTGAGATAGCCGCCAATGATATCCTTCGGGTTATAAAAAACTTTTACAACTATCTTTTTATTAAAAATTAATTCTCTTGAAATGGGATTAAATTGAAATGGGGAAACGTTTATGACAGAAAATCTGGAATAGCGTTGAATAAACTCATTTGAAAGCTTAACCGGTTCGGCAGGGAAAAACAGATTATTATAATAAATTTTACCGTCAAATGAGGACGGATCACTTAGATTTACAAGCGTATCTGAGTATGGTAAAATAAATTTATTATGTAACTGTATTTTCTCAACTTGCAGTATCTGCAGCCTGGGTTCGGACGAATGCGGTATTGTAATATTAGTAAAAATATTTGGAAGTTCAGGTTCCCCATTGGCACGGAATAATTCTTCTGTTTTTATTCCATCAATGTAATGAAAAATTCTTCCACTGAATGAAGTTTCTTGAACAGAATACTGAGCGCTAAAATCGTACTCTAAAGTTATCGATTGATCGGTCGACGAGAGGACCTTATAATTTTGTGAAAATATTTCTACCGTAAAAAACAAAAAAACAAAAATAAAAGAAGGAACTGTTCTCATGTACTTCCCTAATAAATTAATTACTGTAAACAACTTAGAAGAATATACAAAATCCTTCAAGGTCAAAAAAAGTTCCTATTGGATAAATTTTGAAGGAGAGAATACAATTTTTCTTATTTACATAAGTAATTGCAGAGGATG
Source organism: Ignavibacteria bacterium CG2_30_36_16 (assembly GCA_001873185.1). Taxonomy (GTDB): domain Bacteria; phylum Bacteroidota; class Ignavibacteria; order Ignavibacteriales; family Ignavibacteriaceae; genus CG2-30-36-16. The sequence continues at coordinate 21,380 of MNYQ01000092.1, forward strand.
ATACAGAATAAAACAATATGCTCCGATGATGATGGATAATAAAATATCCATATTCCATTAATGATTCGCGCTATGCAGGGCAGCTTCAAATTGTTCTCGCCGCAAAGTGATGTCTTAGTGAAAAACAAATCGAAAGGATGCTAACGTCACATCATTTTCAATAGAACTGTTTTACTTCAAATGTTTTATTCAAAATCAATCTTAATTGAAGACCAAATTACGGTTCTATCGTTTCTATCATTCTCAAACAGCATAGTGTTCAATTTGCAACCTAAGTTGACATAGAATCCATAAAGAAATTCATATTCTAAATTAAGAGTCCACAAATTAATTCTTTCAATATTACCAGCCAATAAAGCTACTTGCGGAGAATCATAAAGAGTATGATATTCAAACACATTCCCGCCCACATTCTGCAGCAACTTACCATCGTCATCATAAATATTTTTTCCGCGGAGCAGATGTTCAAACGACGCATTCATTTTGATTTCTTCGTTTACTAAATAAGTCAATCTGAAGGAGAAGAGTGAAGAGTTAGGTTGAATATTTATCCCTAAAAGATAGCCGTTGTTTGTATATGTTAATGCTTCATCAAAACCAGGGTGCGAAAACATGTATGGACGATTCTGAGAATATTCGATTTCTGCAACCAGGTTTGGGAAAAGCATTGGGTATGTTATGTAAGCACCTGTTTGCCATACCAAGCTATTATTATAAGCATTCCATTTTCCGAAAGTTGAAAAGTTTATATCATCTAAAATAATTGAAGCGCTTACTTCAACTCCGTCTGTAATTTTAAATCTTCCATCGAAAGAGAGAAATGAATTGTCATAGTCGTTCATGCTTCGCTGTGCAGATTCCCAAAACAAAAAAGGGTTCAAATATGCTGCTTCAAATGGACGATTTGAATAAATGATAATTTGTGAAATGCCAAGTTTTAATTCTGGCGTAGGAGTATAACCCAATCTACTAATTGCAATATATTTTGATCTCTTTTGTTTTTCACTAACATTAGTTGAATCCATATAAACATATAAAGGTTTTTGAACTAACCAGCCGTGTAGGAAATCATAAGATAGAGTTTTGTAGTGGAAATTAAATCTCAAGAAATCAAACATCTGAGGATTGTTGGAAAGAACAAGCCTGTTCAGATATCCTGCTCCCCAAAGCAATCTCTCACGTCCAAACTGTAAACTTAAATTGTCATTTTGGAAGCGAACATAGCCTGATGTATTATCAAAGAAATTTATTTTTGTATCGTTTATGGAAAAACTTTGCTCAATGCGTTTATCTTCTCTCGCTGCATCTAAGTTACCAAACAACATCCCATTTGATGCTTGTAAATAATAACCAAGAAAGTTTTTATATGTGCCTTTAAATATACCGCCAAAATTTAGCAGAGAACTTTTTGAATCAAAATTATTTACAGCAATGTATTTGTTTTCAATAATTGGATCGATATAAAATGATATGGCGGAATCGGAAAAAGAATATAAATGCTTCTGCTTATCTACAAAAAAATAATTCAAGAGGTTGTCGGATTTATCTTTGATATTTAAATTGTCATCATTAATCCACGAAAACTTTTCCTTAAATTTATAAAAAAGTTCCCGTTCCGAGTCGCTCAATTCAGAGATGCGGTTTTCAATTTCAAGGAAAGCAGTATTGATAGTGCTTTGAGAAATGGGAATCATGATATCATCATAACTCTTTAAAATTCCCGCCACTTGCATTTTTTTTAAGAACTCATACACAGCATGATTTGCCGGGACTGTTTCTACTTGAGCAAATAAACTTAAAGAAGGTATTAACAATAAAATAAGAAGAACCGAAAATTTCATTTGCAAATATTTATCTTAATTAAAAAATAGAGATAGATATCAATAAAAGGATCAGTTAATTCCAAGTACTATTCTCATCATTAAGGACATTATCAGGGATTTCATATTTCTGTGGAGCATCATTTTTTTTGTAGTCGTGAGTAAATGTTGGCACATAATATTTAAATAAAGAGATTAAATTTTCTTTGGTAGTATGACCATTCATGTTTTTAAATACATTAATCATATCATTGATAGATTGCTGGTTATACATACAAACCATTCGAGCTTTAAATATTTTTTCATGTGAAGTAGAAATTACTCCTTCTTCAGCGGTCAGAACTTCTTCGTAAAGTTTTTCTCCTTCTCTTATTCCCGTAAATTCAATTTTAATATCCTTATTGGGCACCAAATTATGCAGAAGAATTAAATCTCTCACAAGGTCAACAATCTTGATAGCTTCTCCCATATCAAGCACAAAGATGTCCCCATTTTTGCCTGTTGCTGCGGCTTGTAAAACAAGAGCTACTGCTTCAGGAATTGTCATAAAATATCTTTTCATTTCCGGATGAGTAATGGTAATAGGCCCGCCATTTTTTAATTGATTTAGAAATATCGGCAGTGCGCTCCCCCTACTTCCTATAACATTACCAAACCTAACGGCAACAAAATTAGACGAGCTTTCTCTGCCCGCGCCGGTTACGATGTGTTCGGCAATTCTTTTTGTCGCCCCCATAATACTTGATGGATTTACCGCTTTATCCGTGGAAATTAAAACAAAATTGCTTACGTTAAATTTTACCGCCGCCATAGCGAGATTGTGAGTCCCGATTATATTAACTCTCACAGCTTCTTCAGGGAATTTTTCCATTATGGGCACATGCTTATAAGCCGCAGCATGAAAGACCACATCGGGCATGAATGCTTCAAATACTTTATCAACTTTGTGAGCATCTGAAATATCACATAAATACATTTTTATTTTATTGTGATGCAAAAGATACCCTAATTCTAATTCAAGATCTGCTAAATCACTTTCATTAATATCAACTATTGCAATTTCTTCCGGATTGTAATTCGCAACCTGTCGCGATATTTCAGCGCCGATTGATCCAGCGGCTCCAGTGATTAGAACTCGCTTCTCTCTTAAATAACTTCCTATAATAACAGTGTTGATGGAGACAGCCTGTCGCCCAATCAAATCGCTAACATCAATATCCCGAATATCCTCAACCCTAACTTTAACATTATTCGAGATATCATTAATAGTTTTAATTACTTTTACGTCTGTAATTCCAGCTTCGCGAGCCAAATTTAAAATTTTTCTATGAAACATTCTGTCAGCAGTTAAAACAGATATTATTATTGACTCAACGTCAAACTGTTTAATAATATCCGCAAGATCTTCAGTAGTACCCAAAACTTTTATTCCCTGCATATATAAGTTTTGTTTTAATGGATCATCATCTATAAATCCGATGGGATGGAACTTCCGAGTTTCACTTCTATTGATGTCTCTCAGTACTTGTTCCCCGCTGCTGCCCGCCCCTATAATGAGGGTCTTTTTAAGATCAAACCTATAAATAGACTGACGCATTATTTCTAAATAAAATCGTTTTGAAATTTTAAAAGCAGATGAGATGAGAAACGAGAGCACTGCATCTATGAGAATTACACTGCGCGGAAACCCCTCGAAAAAATAGATACCAAAACCAAAAACTACAATAAATATTATTGCGCCGCTTACAACACATGCCCGGGCAATGTTAAATATATCTTGAAGCGAAACAAATTTCCAAGAGATGTCATATAGTTTAAAGTAATAGAATACTAAAACTTTAACTATTACAAAGATGACAACAGCAGCCAAAACATCTGTATTCTGGTAAGAAATACCGCTAAATTCAAATCTGATGTTAAAAGCCAATATTAAAGAAATTGCAAAAGCAATTATATCAAAAAAAAGAAAAGTTAATCTTCTTGCTAAATTTGTGGGATTGTACAGGCTTTTGATAAACTTCATTTGAATATTGCTAAAATTGTAATGAAAATTATTTTTAAATCAGTTATCAGCGAAGCTTCATCTATATATTTTTTATTCAATTGAATTTTAATGGGGAGTATCTTTTCCAAATAATATTTTTCTTTATCGAATACTGCGTCTAATAATTTTGCTTCGTTCCTATAAAGAATGGAAGCATAATCTGTGATGCCCGGTTTTACAGATAATATTTGATCATAATCGACAAAAAATGAATCGGCATATTTTTTCACTTCAGGGCGAGGACCAACAATACTCATTTCTCCTTTTAGGACATTGATAAATTGTGGGAGTTCATCAAGTTTATATTTTCTTAAAAACTTTCCTATCCCTGTAACTCTCGAATCATTGTTTGACGAAATTAGTAATCCTTTTGCGTTGGATGTTATTCTCATTGTTCTAAATTTAATAATATTAAACACTTTTCGATCCCACCCGACTCTTTCTTGCAGAAAGAAAATAGGCAAACCGCTACCAATAAAAATAGCCAGTGAAATTAAAAAGAATACCGGAGATGCTACTGCAAGAATAGCCGCTGATAAAAAGATATCCAGAATTCTCTTCGAAAAAATATAACTTTTTTGGAAATTCGTCATAGTCCTATTGAATGTTACAAGGCTTTCCATAACTACGGTAAAATTAAGAAATTTTTAATCAAAGAGAACTATCTTTTATTTTCCATTAAAACTTTTTTTACTGTGTCTACTATATACGTCAATTGCTCATCAGTCAGCCCCGGCCATATCGGCAGAGAAATTAATCCCACATAAATTTGCTCAGAAACCGGATAATCTTCAATATTTAGATTAAAGCTCTCTTTGTAGTAAGGGTGACGGTAAAGTGGTATAAAATGAACGCTAGCTCCGATACCCGCCTCTTTGAGTTTATCAATAAACTGCGACCTATTTATTTTCAACATTTCAAAGTTTATTTGCAATGGATAAAGGTGAAAAGCTGATTGTCGATCTTTTTTAATTTCATAAAGAGTTATGAGTGGCTCATCCTTTAAACTATCGTTGTAAAATTTATAAATATATTTTCTCATGTTTAGCATGATGTTTATTTTTTTTAATTGACTTAAACCTAATGCTGCCTGCAAGTCAGTAAAATTATATTTGTAGCCCGGGGCAACTACTT
>MNYQ01000149.1 GCA_001873185.1 Ignavibacteria bacterium CG2_30_36_16
CTGGAATTAAATTCTTTAAAGTACAATTTAAGTTCGGGTGTTTATATTTACAGACTAAGAGCAGTAGAAAACACAACGGGCAAAGTATTCACATCAATTAAGAAGATGGTTTTACTCAAGTGAAAATTAGCGTAATATATTTGCAGGCGTTTGGGTTTTCAAGCGCCTGCAGATGTTCTGAAATACTCTTTTGTGAATCAGCCATTGCAATGTTGTTTATTCATATACAAACATTGCATTCCAACGGAGTTATTCCTGTCATTTGTCTTCACCCGTAGCAGCGAGATGTTTGTAGAAACTCCCGAAATTAGTTTTTTCTTCTCCCAATTCTGGGAAAAAAATTCATAAAATGATATCAGTTTCGTCAAAAGTTTTCATTTCGCAAGTTTTTTGGCAATTAATTTTATCTTACATTAAACGGCATAAAAATTGTTTTTATGGGGAGCAATATGCAGAGGTGTGTCCAAACAGGCGCGCTAAATCAATCAATCATTTTAAGAATAAAAAAGGCTGCAATGGGATTTAACAGCATTGTTATGGTTAAGCAGGTTCCGGATACGGCAAATATTTCCGGACAGGTTATGAAAGAGGACGGCACAGTTAACAGAGCAAAACTGCCTGCCATCTTTAATCACGAAGACCGGGTTGCTATCGAACTCGCTCTTCAAATAAAAGACAAATTTGGTGGAAAAGTTACTGCAATAACAATGGGTCCGCCGCGCGCTTCCGACATTTTAAGAGAGTGTCTTTATATGGGCGCCGATGAAGCTTATCTGATAAGCGACAGAAAATTTGCCGGAGCAGATACCTTAGCTACCTCGTATGTTCTTTCAGAGGCAATAAAAAAAATCGGGGGTTATGATTTTGTTTTTGCGGGTCGTCAGGCAATTGACGGCGATACTGCACAGGTTGGTCCGCAGACGGCTGAAAAACTTCACATTCCTCAAATAACCTACTCAGAAGAAATTCTCGGCATCAAAGATGGCAGTGTTCAAATCAAAAGAAAAATTGACGGCGGTTTTGAAGTGCTGGAGAGTAAACTGCCTCTGCTCGTAACCGTAATTAAAGATGCTGTATCGCCAAGACCATTCAAAGCAAGACGAGTTATGGCTTACAAAAATGCCAGGACACTGCTCGAGCTTGAAAAATTAACGGAGGGAAATTCTCTTCTATACATAGATCAGTTAAAAGATGATTACGTGAATAAAGGATTGTATATACACACCCTTACAATGGATGACCTTAAACTTGACGAATCAAGATGCGGAGTTCACGGTTCTCCCACAAAAGTACATAAAGTAGAATCGGTGGTGCTTGCAGGCGGCAGTCATGAAATGATTGAACCTACAAAAGAAGGCATCAGCCGTTTGATAGACCAACTTCTTGAAGATCATATTTTAGGTTAACACTATGGAAAAATTAAATAAAGATGTTTGGGTATTCGTTGAACAGCGTGATGGTAAGCCCGCAGATGTAAGTTTCGAACTTCTTTCAAAAGGAAGAAAGCTCGCAAAAAATTTGAATGGCAATCTGAAATCTGTAGTTATCGGGCACGATGTTTTAGCGCTTGCCGAAGAAACATTCAGATTCGGCGCTGTAGAAGCAATCGTAGTTGATCACAAAGAACTCGGGCACTACCGCACAATGCCTTACAGCCGCATCATCAACCAACTTATTGAAAAAGAAAAACCGAGAGTAATGCTTTTCGGCGCAACTATAATCGGAAGGGATCTTGCGCCGCGTGTAGCTTCGTACACTAAAAGCGGTTTGACAGCCGACTGCACCGATCTTCAAGTTTCTGATGTGCAATATTTAAGAAAAGATTATAAAGATCTTCTTCTTCAAATTCGACCTGCTTTTGGCGGTAATATTATTGCAACAATTATTTCCCCCGATGTTCAAACACAAATGGCAACCGTGCGCGAAGGGGTTATGCGTATGGAACCTCTTGAGAAACATGTTAAAGGTAAAATCAGAAATATTGAATATACACCCGACCCCGTTGATGAATTAGTTAAGTTGATTGAACAACATCGCCAGGAAAATAAAGTTAATCTAAAAGCTGCGCCGATTATTGTAGCCGGCGGTTATGGAATGCGCACAAAAGCAAATTTTGAACTAATACGTGAACTTGCAGATTTGCTTGGCGGCGAAGTTGCAGGTACACGCGCTGCTGTTGATGCTGGATTTATTAATCACGATCGGCAGGTTGGTCAAACCGGTGTTACTGTTCGTCCAAAACTTTATATTGCCTGCGCAATTTCCGGAGCAATACAGCACCGCGCGGGGATGCAGGAAGCAAACAAAATAATAGCAATTAACAGCGACCCGGAAGCCCCAATATTTGGAGTGGCGCATTACGGAATTGTTGGCGACGCAATAGAAATTATTCCAAGATTTATCAATGTATTTAAGCAAAAATTGAGATAAGATTATGCCAAATTATTTTTCAGATAACACGGATATACTTTACCACTTTGAGAAATTAAACCTTAAAGACATTGTTAATATAGCTGAGGACGAATATAAGCAAGCCGAACAATTTGATGACGCACCGGTTAATTACGAAGACGCAATGGAAAACTACCGAAAGGTAATGGAAATTGTTGGCGATATAACGGGCAACTATATTGCACCGCGTGCAGCAAAAATTGATGAAGAAGGCGCAGTTTTTGAAAACGGAAAAGTAACTTACGCAAAAGGTACGCAGGAAGCTCTCGAAATGCTTTCCAAAGCAGAGTTGATGGGGATGATACTACCGCGAAGATTCGGAGGATTAAACTTTCCGACAACAATATACATGATGGCTGTTGAGTTAATCTCGCGTGCCGAAGCATCGTTGATGAATATTTTCGGACTTCAGGATATTGCAAAAACCATTGACAAGTTTGCTACCGAAGAACAGCGCGAATTTTATCTGCCAGGTTTTAGCTCGGGCTTGTATACCGGCGCAATGGCGTTAACCGAGCCTGATGCAGGTTCAGATCTTCAAGCAGTTAAACTTACTGCATATCAGGATGAAAACGGCAATTGGTTTTTACGCGGAGTAAAGAGATTTATCACAAACGGTAACGGCGATGTGCTTCTTGTTCTTGCGCGCACCGAAGCCGGAACTAAAGATGCACGCGGTTTAAGTATGCTTTCTTGCATGAAAGACGATTCTATAATTGTTCGCCGTATTGAACATAAACTCGGCATTCACGGTTCGCCAACCTGCGAGCTTCAGTTTAATGATACGCCAGCCGAACTTATTGGTACAAGAAGATTCGGACTTCTTAAATATGTAATTTATTTAATGAACCGGGCTCGTGTGGGTATCGGCGCACAGTCACTCGGCATCTCGCAGCAGGCTTATGAGGAAGCATTAAAATATGCAAAAGCGCGCGAGCAATTCGGTAAACCTATTTATAACTTTCCGGTTGTTGCAAACATGCTTATTGATATGCGGGTTACATTAGAATCGAACAGAACATTGTTTTATAATACTTGCACATGGCTCGATAGAAAAGAAGCATACGAAGATTTAATTGAAAAACGTAAATCGGAAAAACTTCCTTTTAATGATGTTAATGAAAAGTTTAAAGAAGCGCAGAGGATGACGAATTTTCTTACTCCAACCACAAAATACATTTTAAGTGAAGCATCAAATAAAATGACTTACGATTCGATTCAAATTCACGGCGGCACGGGTTACATGCGCGAGTTTGCCGTGGAGAGACTTGCACGGGACGCCCGCATTACGAATATTTACGAAGGCACTTCGCAGCTTCAAATAGTTGCAGCAGCCGGCAGCGTTATTAACGATGTGCTTGCAGATTATATTAATGACTGGGAGAAAAAAGAATACAAGGGAAGTTTGAAAAAACTAAAAGAAAGTCTAATGGAAATAAGAGTTTTATTTAACGATGCACTTAAATATGTTAAGGAGAAAAAAGACACCGGTTTTCAGGATGTAGCTGCTAAAGATCTTGTAGAGTTGTACAGTTATATTTACACCGGTTATCTTCTTCTTGATGAAGCTAATGACGACCAGAGGCGCGTGTTTACGGCAAAAAGATTTATTCTCGATTCACTCGCCAGATCAAGAAAAAATGCAGAGTCAATTAAGAATGAATTATATTCAGATATTCTTCATGCAGATACAATTTTAATCTAAAAGGAGCAGCTATGAAAAAAGGATTAACAGTATACAGATTCTTCGACGACCACGAAGAGAAACATTATATCTTAAGTTCATTCGAACATCAACAACTTGAAGAACTTTTAGAGCAGTACAAAAAGAAAAGAGAGAAAGTATTTGCTACAGCCTTTATTAAGTTTCTTCACAAACACGATCCGGAAGCAGAGGAAGTAACTGTAAAAGACTTTTATATTTAATCCCTCACAAAAAAAGCAGTTTTATATGCAGAAGTAAGGCTGCTTCTTTTTCTCCCGCCTCCTTTTTCACCTTTGTAATTATCGGCGTAATTGCTAATATTTGTTTTCAAATTTGTTTCACCTAAAAAATTGAAGATTTGTTATGAAAAAATTCCTTTCGTTCGTTATCGTTCTATTTTTACTTTTAAACGGATTTCTCTTTGCTGCACCGGGAGAAAAAGTAATCAGCAAAGGAAATATTAATTATTTGTCCAATACACTCGTTGTAAAACTTAATTACGGTTTCACTTCCAATTTTACAGGAAGTGTTAATCTTTCATCGAACCTGGAAAAGACATTCAGAGAGTTAAGTATAACATCGTCAGATTTAGCCTTTGCAAATAACTTCAATACTTCGGAAGAATTGAGCAGAATAATAATAATTAAATATGAAAACGAGATTGATCCGATGCTCTTTTCTTCCAAATTAAAATCCGTGAGTGAAATAGAATGGATTGAACCTAAATTTGTCTACGTTACAGAATATGTTCCCAACGATCCTTCGCTTGCAAACCAATATGCTCTTACAAAAATAAAAGCACGGGAAGCATGGGATGTATCAAAAGGCGATACTACAATTTCTATCGGAATAGTAGATACGGGCATTGATTGGGATCATCCCGATCTTAACGGAAACATCTGGCATAACAATGATGAAATCCCGAACAACTCAATTGACGACGACGGTAACGGATATGTTGACGATATTATCGGCTGGGATTTTGGCGGGCTTTCCGGAACTCCGGATAATAACCCAATGGAAGACAGACCCGACCACGGAACACATGTTGCCGGCATCTCTTCCGCTGTTACCGATAATGGCGTTGGAATAGCTTCAATAGGATTTAACAGCAAAATTATGGCTGTTAAAACAAGCCAGGATAATTTACGCAATCCATCAGGGCAGGCTTATATTTCTTACGGTTACGAAGGAATAAAATACGCTGCCGACAATGGATGCAAAGTAGTAAACTGTAGTTGGGGCGGCGGCGGTTATTCAGTTTTCGGGCAGGAAGTTATTGATTACGCCGTTTCAAAAGGCGTGCTTGTTGTAGCCGCTTCGGGCAACAGCAACAGCGCGCTTGCGTTTTATCCTGCTTCATACAAAGGAGTTTTATCCGTAGCTTCAACCGATCAGGGCGATGTTAAATCCGGTTTTTCAAACTATGGTACAACTGTTGACGTTTCGGCGCCCGGCTCCGGTATTTACGGCACATGGATGAATGATACATACTCAACTTTAAGCGGAACATCAATGGCTTCGCCTTTAACCGCCGGGCTTGCGGCGCTCGTGTGGACGCAGTTCCCTTCCTACAATCCACTGCAGATAGGCGAGCAAATAAGAGTTACAAGCGATGATATAAATTCAACTAATCCCGGCTATGCAAATTTACTTGGAAGAGGAAGAATAAATGCGCAGAATGCTTTAACATCAACAGGCGCAAAATCTGTGCGCTATATTGATTATTTTTTTAGTGATGAAGCGCCCGGCGGTAATGGCAACGGAATACTTGAAAACAGTGAAACCATCACTTTGTCTTTAAATTTTATAAATTATCTTCAGCCAACAAGCGCGCTTAATATTTATCTCGAAAGTAAAAATATTTATTCCGAAGTGCAGCAGGGAATTTTTAACGCCGGCGCATTAACGGTTATGCAGCAGTTTAATAACAATAATGCAAAATTTACTTTTACGCTTAGCGGTGCTCTTCCTTTAAATGCGAAACTGCTTTTTAGTATTAATTATCTCGAAGGCAGTTATTCTGATTTCCAACCGATTGAAGTAATTGCAAATCCTACTTATGCAACTCAATCGGCTAATGACATTGCCATGACGATAACAAGCAAAGGAACATTGGGATTTAATAATTACAGCACAAATAATCAGGGCATAGGTTTTAAATATCTCGACGGCACAAATTTAATGTTTGAAGGCGGATTAATTTTAACTTCTAATGGTAAAGTTTCCGATGCAGTGCGCGGAGCCGACCAATCGTTTCAAAACACAGATTTTACTGTCGAATACCCGATAACAATTAGAACTCCGGGTACAATTGCCGATCAGGAAGGTTTAACTATTTTTAACGATAACCTCACCCAGAATCCGATAGGCGTAAGCGTCAAACTGCGTTCTTATGCTTTTGCAGAAGCGCCGCACAACAATTACATTCTTTTGCGATACACTCTTACAAATACTTC
>MNYQ01000063.1 GCA_001873185.1 Ignavibacteria bacterium CG2_30_36_16
TTGGTAATCACCCGGTTTTTGGAGTTCGTTTTTTAATAATGCAACTTCATTACCAAGCACATCATAAACTTTTATTATCACTCTGCTCTCAAGCGGAATCTGGTAGTGTATTGCCGTTTGCGAATTAAAAGGATTGGGATAATTTTGTGTCATCTTAAAATCAAGCTGCTTTTTTTCTTCCTTAATTTCCGGGACGAGCGGCGAATAATTTTTGTGAAAATATTGCAGCCTTGGAACCATCTTTTTTAGTTCCTCCACGCTTGCAGTATTGCTCAAACCCTGTCCGGCAAATATTGCGTAAACAACTTCCTGCGTATCACCCGGCGCCATTGTAAAGGGCCCGGAATTTAAAAGCATTCTTCTGTTACGCCATGAAGGCGGGGTTCCTTCCCACCCTTCACCTTCATACCAACCAGTTTGACGGTATGGATCACCATTTAAAGGAAATTTTGTTGGTTTATTAGAATGCGGATCAATATAGTGGATGCCTGTAGAATCTAATCCTCTGACAAAATTCCAATAATTATGAGCTGTAAAGAAAGGCCACAGATAATGTCCATCTAAATAAACCTCTGTAAAAAAGGTAAATGATGTTTGTTTTAAATTTTTATAATTCTTAATAATTCTATTATTGTAAAACGCTGAATCTCCAATTGATTCTGCAATCGGACCTTGCAAGAGCGCATAACCTACAGCAGGGGGAGGAGAACCATAAAACCAATCCGAGGCAATCGAATTGTAAGAATATGTGAGAGATAAAGATGAGTCACAACCCACATAATCATCCGAGGGATCGCCCACCTCAGGATCAGAATAATAAGAAAAGAACATGCTGTCAATTAAGGAAATTCCCTTATTGATTATCTTATATTTTTTGAATATAACATCTTTAAGAAGATTGTCTCTCCTAAAAGCGTAAACAGTAACCTGAACTTCAATATTTGCTGTAAATAATCCGCCCATAATCGGTACGCCGTCATGAAAAACATACCACAACATTTCATCGCCATATATTTGAGGTTTATCAAATTCGGGATTGTATTTGCCGTCATTATTTAGATCAAAATAAGGCGCTCCTATGTCAGCAGGCCATTCTTTAAAATCTTTTTCTAACTCGTCTCTTCGCGGACTTGCTGGTAATTTATCCCAACCGGGTCTTACTTTGTAAACTCTGAATTTATTTTTCGTCGCTTGTGAAGGAATATCACTATCTACCGTACCGGGGATTACTCCGATATATCTAAAATTCCCGCTACTGTAAAACGCATTATCAATTTTTCCCATCCAGAATAGTCCATCAGAATATATAAGTGTTTTTACGGTGTCACTTGGATAGGGCCAGTAAAAACCGGGTCCGTAGGTGTAAGGATTATGCGAACCTTCGCCATAATTATCGACCCACATCCGGACATTATTCACCGAAATATAATCGGCATCAAAACCGGGAATATAAAACTGCGAAAAGGATGTTGTTGCAAAAAGAATGGAAAGAAAAAGAATTTTTGCGAACTTTGATATTTTCATTTTGTTTCCTCTTTAAAGGATTTTGGATTCTTAGAAAAATTGTTTTTTGAAAAATATATTTTAATGTATGAGTCTACTATAAAAAGGTTCTATTGAAAAATGTCATTGCGAGCGGAGCGAAGCAATCTGCCGAATTTAGCGCAAAATCAAAAGATTGCTTCGTCATTCCTTTCCTACTAATGACATCCCATCCCGCTTGCGGGATCACTGCGAGGAACGAAGCAGTCTCACTTTTAGAACTGAGATTGCTTCACTCGAGGACTCGTTCGCAATGACGGGAAATACCTTTTTAGACCGGACTCATGTATGAATCATATTCTGTCCAATTGTTATCTCAGTAATATCATTTTTCTTGAAGAGAAAAATTCTCTTGCGGAGATATTTAGTATATAAATACCTGAAGCTAAATTATTTGCATTAAAGACAGTTTGGTAATCTCCCGGTTTTTGGAGTTCGTTTTTTAATAATGCAACTTCATTACCAAGCACATCATAAACTTTTATTATCACTCTACTCTCAAGCGGAATCTGGTAGTGTATTACCGTTTGCGAATTAAAAGGATTGGGATAATTTTGTGTCATCTTAAAATCAAGCTGCTTTTTTTCTTCTTTAATTTCCGGGACGGGCGGCGAATAATTTTTGTGGAAATATTGCAGCCTTGGAACCATCTTTTTTAGTTCCTCCACGCTCGCAGTATTGCTTGAACCCTGTCCGGCTAATATTGCGTAAACAACTTCCTGCGTATCCCCCGGCGCCATTGTAAATGGTCCGCAGTTAAGCATCATTCTTCTATCGTCCGGGAAAGGTCCTCCTTGCCAGCCAGCGCCTTCGTACCAGCCTGTTTGACGGTATGGGTCGCCGCTCAACGGAAATTTTGTGGGTTCTCCAGTAATCGGATTTGTAATATGCGTTCCATTCCACATTAATCCTTTTATATAATTCCAATATCCCCACACGTCGGGATAACTTGGTTCGCCGGGATCCCATCGGGCGGGGAAGAAGAATTTTAAAGAGGCAGCATCAAGGTTTTTATATCCGGCAATTATTTTGTTATCAACAAATGCTGAATCGTTAATTGATGATTTAACAACAGGACCCTGAAGAAGCGCATAACCAACAGCAGGCGGATGATAACCATATATTGTGTCTTTGTCGGAAGCATTATAAGCGAATGCCAGGGATGAAGCGGAGTCACAACCGACATAATCATCAGAAGCATATCCAATATCGGGATCAGAAAGATAACTGAAAAACATGCTGTCTACAGTTTGAGTTCCTTTATTTATCAGCTTATATTTTTTAAATATTACATCCCCTAATAAATTTGTCTTTTTAAAAGCATAGATCGTGGATTGAATCTCCATCCCAATTTTAAATAAATGCTCTCCCGTGTAAATATGGAACATTGGATAGTTATCATGAAAAACCATCCAAAGCATTTCATCACCATATATTTGAGGTTTATCGAATTCGGGATCGTATTTGCCGTCATTATTTAAATCAAAATAAGGCGCGCCTATTTCCGCAGCCCAATTTTCTACATCAACTTCAAATTGATTTGCTTGAAGTCCGTTTAATGAAATTGCCTGCAATTGCTTAGCTTTATAAATTTTGGTGTCATTGATATTAGTAGTATTCCCATCCGAAACTATCCCGGGAACGGTACCCGAACGTGTTACTTGTCCACTGCTATATATCTCGCTGCCTACTTTTCCCATCCAAAATAGTCCATCAGAATATATCAGTGTTTTTTCGGTATCACCTGGCGAGGGCCAGTAAAAACCGGGTCCATCAGTGTTGGGATTATGCGAACCTTCGCCATAATTATTTACCCACATTTTTATGTGATTGGTGGAAATATATTCTGCCTGAAAAATAGAAGTTTGCGGAGATGCTGCGGCAGCAAGAAAGAATGAAATTAGAAGTGAACCAGCGAACTTGAAAACATTTATTTTCATAACGACCACTTTCGTAATGAGAAAAATACCGGGTGCAATAGCAATCAATTAAATTTGATATTACGGTATATTCTGCAACCGTTCTATTGTACCGTAAGTAGAATTTTGAGATTGCTTCGCTCCCAAAGCGTCGCTACTAATTACCACTAGTGTTTTGTCATTGCGAACGAGTCTTCGAGTGAAGCAATCTGATTCATTCAATTGCTATATGATAATTACTAAATTTTCAACATTAAATCAAGTACGCAATTAAATACGGCAGCCGCAATGAAAAAACATAAAACATAATCTAGAAGAGCCCCCGCTGATCGGGACAGGCAGAACCAAATTGTAAAAGATGAGCGATTGAATGTTTGTCCGTTAGCTAACGGATTGAATGAAAATCATTCTTCCATTCAACTTCATTCATACTGCCAAGTTTTATTTGTACGAAAAATATTCTATCCATTTTGAGATGAATATTACTGCTAATTCCATAGCGCGGCAAGCCGCAATTTCGAATTATGAATGTTGAATTTTGAATGAAACGCAATCCCGCTTGCGGGATAAATATCTTGACATAGAAACAAAGATTTAAAAGTCAATACTATAATGATCTATTGTATTACGGATGATCTTTTTAAATACATATCAAAGGCAGAAGCTGCTCTTTCAGTTTGTCTCCTTTATAAAGAACCTGTTCTAAAAAAAGACCCGAAGGCGGTGCAGTTAGTAGAGCAGGTAAAGCGGAATCGGAATTCAGCAAAGCAGGAATGTTTCGCACGTCAAGCTTGCCCCTGCCAGCTTCGGCTATTACGCCAACCATTCGCCGAACCATTTTCCATAAAAAATGAGAACCAATAATTCTTATTAAAATCAAATCGCCGCTTTCCGCAAATTGTATATCTTCAATTAAAACTTTTGTTGACTTTTCGCCGGGGTTATCATCAGTAAATGAAGCGAAGTTTTTCATCCCTTTAAAATATTCAGAAGCTTTTATCATTGTGTTAAAATCAAGTTTGTCTTTAATCCACCAAACGTAATTTTTCCCGAAGGAAGTTCTTCGCCGGGAAATCTGATAAAGATAGCTTCGGGAAATGGCATCGTGCCGTGCGTGAAAATTCGGATGTGTCTTTTCAACATTCAAAATGTTTATGTCTTTTGGGAGGGCATCGTTAAATTTCATTCGAATTATATGCGGGGCAATCATTGTTTTTACATCGAGGTGCGCCGCCTGGCAGAGAGCATGCACACCGATGTCTGTGCGTCCCGATCCTTGAATATCCACACGTTCGCCTTTAAATATTTCACCTGCAACAGTAAGCAACACGCCCTGAATTGTTTTGGCATTATACTGTTTTTGCCAGCCGCTGTAGCGGGTTCCGTCATATTCAATTAAAAGTTTATATCGCGCCATAAATATAATTTTTTTATTTTGATTTAAAGCAGGATTACTTCCTCGGCATAGTCGTCGTAAGTTTCAAATATTCGAACACGCACGCTTTTTATGTTTGCCGGCAGGGATGATTTTGTAATTTCTGTTAGCATGTAGAGACAAATATTTTCTACTGTAGATTGAAAATCAACAACGACATGTTTGCTTTTTACTTTTTTTAAAAAATCAATAATTTCAATATCTTCTTTATAAACCATAAAAGAATGGTCAAGTTTTTCTACAATAGGGCGGACGATATTTTTTAAATCATAATAGTCCATTACCATTCCGGTTGGCTCAACTTCTCCTTCAAGCTCAACGAACATTCTGTAGGAGTGACCGTGAATATTTTTACATTTGCCAAAATGTTCGGGCAAACGGTGTCCCATATCCCAGTTAAATTCTTTTGCAATTTTCATCATACACCTTTCGCTGCTGGTTCCCAAATAAACTTATGCATCTGCAATTGAAACCGAACACTTAAATTATCTTCGAGAATCCAATTAACGACTTTTACCGGTTCAAGTTTTCCAAATACGACGGAAAATAGAACAGCAGTTTTTTCCGTCAAGCGGTAATTTCCAATTGTTTGCTTCGCCCAATCGTAATCCTCTTTAGAGCCGAGAACAAATTTCACTTCATCTGTCGGTTTTAGACAATCAATATTTTCATAAAGATTTTTTTTTAGCATTCCGCTGGATGGGCATTTTAAGTCCATTATTATCATCACTCTTGGATCAATTTCTTTAATCGGCAGGCTGCCGCCGGTTTCTATCATTACTTCAAATCCGTCATCGGCAAGTGATTTCATAAGTAAAAGCGATTCATTCTGAACGAGCGGTTCTCCGCCGGTAATTTCAACAAGTTGGCAGTTGTATTTTTTTACTTCGGAAACAATTTCTTCGATTGAAAGATATTTCCCTTCAAAAAAAGCATATTCGGTATCGCAGTAACTGCAGCGTAAATTGCAGTAAGTGAGGCGCACAAAAACGCAGGGCAAACCGGCTTTGCTGCTTTCTCCCTGGATTGAAAAATATATTTCGTTAACCTTAATCATCGTAAAAAACGTATAAAATCATTCATTTTAGCACTAATTGGGGGCGGTAAAATTACAAAAGTAATATTTGACATCAAACAAGGGATTCTATATATTTGCTCTCACTTTTTTAATAGTTAAACAAGGCTCAATAGAAACATGGCAAATCATAAATCAGCTAAGAAAAGAATAAAAACTTCGGAAAAGAAACGTATTAGAAACAAAGGCGGCGAATCGAAAATTAAAACCCTTGTAAAAAAAGTTATGGCTACCACGGAAAAAACTGATGCTGAAAAAACATACAGAGAGGCTGTCGCTTTTCTTGATAAAAACGTATCAAAAGGGATTTTACACAAGAATACAGCTTCCCGTAAAAAATCAGCTTTAACAAAGCACATTAACAGTCTAACTTCTGCTCCTGTAGCTGAATAAACCAACATTTAATTTTAGTAAAAGCTCTTCGTTCTGAAGAGTTTTTTTTTTTGATACTACAAATCTTCAATTGCATCGATACCCTCCGGCATCGGCAGATAAAACCTAATGGGTTGGGTTGAACCGTCACGTTTTTTCAATTTATCTACTCTCTTTTTCACAATAACGCTATGCTCAATATGAATTCCATCTTCAATAATGGAACCGAAGATATAACTAGTTCCCTTTATTAAAACATTCTTTCCAATGCGTAAAGGATATTCATCGCTGCCGGTCATGTTTACGCTGGATTCAATTTTTGAACCTTCGCCTATGACTATATTCCCCTTGATGATATCACCCCAAAGAATTTCCACATCATCACCAATTTTAAAAGTTTGATGAGGTAGGGTGGACAAGTAAACATTTTGCCAGACAACAATATTCTTTCCGAAGTGAACATTACCGTTTACATAAACATTTTTCTTCAATTCCAGGTTGTAATTTAATTTTACCCCTTTGCCAATATAAACTCCCTGTCCAATTTTTAAATCAATCGGAATATTTTTTTTGTCCGCTTCCAGAATATCTTCAATAACTGTTTCGTGAATGAAAAAATCATCTGGATCGTCTATTTCAACTATGTCTTTCAGCAGATAGTAAACATGACGACGGGCAATCGCTTCCATTTCTTTAAGTACCGATTTATTGTTGAACCCCATTACAACATATTGTTCGGCAGGGCTGATGGCTTTGACGGCTAATTTATTCTGATTAAATAAAGAAATTAAATCTGTAATATAAATTTCGTTTTGTGCGTTATCGCTCGATATTTTGTCTATTAATTCAACAAGATAATTATACTTAAAAGCATATACGCCGGAGTTGAATTCGGGATTATCAATTAATTCTTGTTTTGTAAATGTATAAAATTTGCCGTTGTACTCAATGCGGTATGGCTCGTTTTCCTGAAGAGATAAAATATCTTTGTACTCTATAATTTCAATCACTCTCCCATTATCTTCGCCGGAGGGAGCGCCATTTTCATCGGTTAGTTTAACTCTTACAATTCTTCCGTAACTGTTATCCGAAGACTTCCCCTCAAAAATTCCTGTAAGTACCATCATGTCGGAATCGGAAGAAATAAAAAACTCGCGAAATTGATTCATGGTTTCTTTATTAATAAGTCCCATATCGCCGGGAAGAACATAAACAATTCCGTTGAAAAGTTTTTTGTCAATTTTTTGAAGTGCAACCTGAACGGCATGTCCCGTACCGTTTTGTGTTTCCTGATAAGCAAAAATGTTTGCCTCTCTTTTTCCGATTACTTCGGCTACATCAAGAGCTTTTATACCGACGACCATTATTGTATTGATATTTTCAATGCCCCTGCGGCAGGCGTTATAGACCCGCTCCACGGTGGGCATTTCCCAAATTTTGTGAAGCATTTTTGAGCGGTGTGATTTAATTCGTTTTCCGTGTCCGGCGGCTAATATTATTGCAACCTCGTTGTAATCATAGTGAAAATTTGAAGATAATTTATTCAAAGAATGTTCGATAGAAATTTGCCTTTGAGCTTCCATTCATAGTCTCCGTTTTCAAAATAGGTAAATAAAACAATACAAATTAAAGAATGGGATATGTTTTTGCAAACAGTGAGAAGGAGAGAGTTGTTTTGTTAATTTGGCTGTTTCAAATTCTTTTACTCACTCACTCGCTTACTCTGGCACCCTCTTTCTTTTTCACTCTTTTCAATCGCGGAACTGCATTTCGTAAAACTTGTAGTATAATCCTTTTTCGTCTTTAATAAGCTCTTCATGTTTTCCTTCCTGAATAATTTTCCCTTTTTCAAGCACAAGTATACGGGTAGCATTTCTAATTGTGCTTAGCCGGTGTGCGATAACAAAAGTTGTACGATTAACCATCATACGTTCAATTGCTTCCTGAACGAGAAGTTCGCTCTCATTATCAAGCGCTGATGTAGCTTCATCAAAGATCATAATTTTCGGATTCTTTAAAATTGCTCTTGCAATAGATAGGCGCTGCCGCTGTCCGCCAGAAACTTTTAAACCCCTTTCTCCAATGATCGTATCGTATTCTTTAGGAAGTTCCATAATAAAATTGTGCGCATTGGCAGCCTTAGCCGCATCAACAACTTTTTCGAACGAATAGTTTTTTAAACCATAGGCAATATTATTCGTTACAGATACATTGAAGAGAATTGTTTCCTGAGTTACTATTCCCATCAAAGCGCGCAGGTCTTCTAATTTTGTTTCTTTAGTGTCTATTCCGTCAATTAAAATTTTCCCCTCTGTCGGATCATAAAAACGCGGAAGTAAATCAACGAGAGTAGATTTTCCGCCGCCGCTTGGTCCTACAAGCGCAAGTATTTCTCCTTGCTTTACCGAAAAATTTAATTTCTTTAAAACAAGTTCTTCTGAATCTTCATAATGAAAAGAAACATTATTAAATACTATTTCACTGTTAAAACCAGTTAATGATTTGGGATTTTTTATGTTGCTTATTGCAGGTTTTGTATCTAATATTTCAAAAATTCTATCCCCCGCCGCACTTGATTCTTGTATCCGGTTATTAACGCTGCTTAATTCTTTTATAGGCGGCATCATCTGAAAAATTGCAAATAGGAATCCGAGGAACTGACTTGCTTTAATTGTGTTTTCTTCAAGCACCAACACTCCGCCGTAATAAATAATAACAACGCCAACTACCACGCTTAAAAATTCTGTAATTGGCGATGATGCATTTCTAATACGCACGATACGGAGCATCATCTTAAAAAAGCTGCGTGTTTCATCCGAGAATTTTTTATTCTCATAGCTTTCCATGCCGAACGCTTTAACAATTTTTACTCCTGAAATAGTCTCCTGCAGTATGCTTGTGATATCAGCCATCTTTGCCTGAATTACAGCGCTCTGCTTTCGGAGTTTTAATCCGATCCAGGCGATTATCAACATCGAAAATGGAAGTATTACTAATGCAAGCAAAGTTAACCGCCAGCTAATGCTTACCGCAATACCGAGAAAAACAATTATAGATAGCGGTTCGCGTATCATGTTTAAAAAGGCTGCGGAGATGCTCGACTGTATAACATTAACATCATTTGTGATGCGGGAGATTAAATTGCCGACCCTTTCTTTTTTAAAATAACTCATCGGAAGTTCATGAAGATGACGGTATGCAGCATCGCGCAAATCTTTCATAGTTCCCTGTTCTACATATGCGAGGAAATAAGCCTGCATGTAACCGAACATGTTTTTTGCAAGAAAGGCAATCAGAACAAGAATGCAAATTTTCATCAGCGCATTTAGTTTATCTCCGCTGAAAACATAATTGTTAAATGTTTCTGTGATGCTATGCTCTATCTCTTTTACCCAATCCGGCAAAACGCCTTTCGCCGATTCCATAGTGGAAGGAGATTCAATTGCTTTTTCGGTTTTGGGAGTTTCCTGAAACAACGTATCGAGAAGCGGTATTGTTAAATAAACCGAAGCGCCGTTAAGCACAGCAAAAAATATTGTGCACACCACTGAAAGAGCAAGATGCTTCCAATAAGGACGAACGTAACTTAAAATTCTAAAATATGTTTTCAATCAATTGCCGTAATCTGGTATTTCGGGAATATATTTAATGCCGCATCCCCCTTGAATTTTGATGACATCAAATTGTTTAAAAGTCTCAAGGTCAATTAAATTAATTTTGGATACATTTTCAAAGCCGGTATCGAAAATTAATTTGCTGTTCATTATCAAAAAATTTTTTACTCCGCCGCCCTCCCAGAATTTTAATATTTCATCTGTTTCCGGCGAATAAATTATAAGCTTTGTTGTTTCGGGATTTTTAGAGTAAAGAGTTTTATTCTCCGGCATTAGATCCGCAGTTGTAAAAATTAATTTGTTCCTCTCCGTCCACTCAAATTGTCGTAATGCTTGTGTGGTGGAAATTATTTCTTTATTTTCTTTACCGGATGAAATAGTGTAAACATTTATGCTGTCAGTTCTAACCGCAAAAAAATATTTTGCATTGGGCGACAGTCCGTCTCTTTCCTTTTTTGTGAGCGATGGGTAACCATCGGCAGTTAAGTCGTATGTTTTTGTTTCATCGCGCAGCAATTTTCCGAAGACATTAAAAATTTGTTTTTGCTGATTGACGTAAGTGGCAATGTTTTCATCAAGCGAATTAAGGATAATAGAAAATGTGTCATCCGTTTCCCATTGTGTATAGACCTCCATTCCCGAACCAATTACTTTAACAAAATTTATTTTTCCCGTCTGTGTCTCAAGCGTGTAAAGGCGAATTTTTTCAACAAAGGGAAAAACACCGAGTTTACCGTAACTTTTTGCCGTAATAAAAAATGCATTCTTCAAATTATCAGAGTACGAAAGGACAATTACCCTTTGGTTTTTTGAAGACCAAATTATTTTCCGTTTTTTACTATCAAACGAATACTTGTAGATGCCCGGGGTGTATAATGCTTTCCCGACGAAATAAAAAGCATCCCGAGCCGCCTTCTCATTTATAATCGTTTTCTTTTCTGCGCTATTAGGGATATCGTCTTTATTACGGCAGCCAATTAATGATAGCATTACTATTAACAAGAAGAAAAAAAATCTACACATAACCATAACCGGCAAAACCTAAGAAAAATTTCATTATCAAATTAACGAAATTTAAAAAGAAACCCCATAACGGCGAATAAATGAAAAGAAGCAATATAATAGACCCGTATAAACCTAAATTTAGAATTTTAGCGGTAATGCGGTTTGGAAAAATATCGTATAAAATATGTGAGCCGTCTAATGGAGGAATAGGGAGTAGATTAAAAGCAAAAAGAAAAATATTCAGAAACATACCATACCAGAGTATCCGTATTAAAAATTCATTTGTTAGTAAATTTACTTCTCTTAAAAGAATAACTAAAATTAAAAGAACAATTGCTAACAAAAAATTTGAGAAGGGTCCCGCAAAAGAAACAATCGCATCGTCTCTCAATTCATTTTTAAAATTTCTTCTATCGATTGGCACCGGTTTTGCCCAGCCGATCATTGCAAACCCGGAAATAAAAGTTGCAAGCGGAACTATTAATGTGCCCACTAAATCAGCGTGTTTGATGGGATTGATTGTGAGCCTTCCCATATTTTTAGCTGTGTTGTCACCAAATATTGAAGCGATAAAAGCATGAGCAAATTCATGCACCGTAATTGAAACCAAAAACATTGGAATGAAAAGAAATAAAAAAATTATTTTTTCGCCAATTTGAACAAAACCTAAATCCATTATCCTCTCGGGTGAAAATCTCTGTGTACTTGTTTGATGTAATCTCTATCTATGTGCGTATAAATTTGAGTTGTAGAAATATCCGCATGACCGAGCATTTCCTGAACAGCACGCAAATCGGCTCCGCCTTCCAATAAATGTGTTGCAAAGGAATGCCTGAATGTATGCGGGTGGACTGCCTTTGTTATCCCCGATTCTTTTACATATCTATCTACAATTTTCCAGATGCCCATTCGTGAAAGTTTTGTTCCGCGGCTGTTAAGAAGAAGTATATTACCGCTTTTTATTTTATTTTCAAGCAGCGGGCGGCTTCTTTTCAAGTATTCGTTTATCCAGTTGATTGCGCTGCTGCCTATTGGCACAAGTCTTTCTTTCGAACCTTTGCCGAAGACGCGGATGATTTCTTCTTTTAAATATAGGTCGGCGATTTTTAAATTAATCAACTCCGAAACCCGGATACCGCAAGCATAAAATATTTCCAGCAGCGTTCTATCGCGAAGCCCAAATTTATTCTCAACATCCGGCTGCGATAGAATTTTATCAACTTCCTGAATCGTAAGAACCGCCGGAAGGTTTTTTGCCAGTTTCGGTGAAGGAATTCTTACAATGGGGTTTTCTTCAATATAGTTGTTCTTGTGGAGGTATTTAAAGAACCCACGCAGCGAAGAAAAGTATCTTTTCGCACTGTTGCTATTTAAACCGATGTCGTAGAGCAGTTTGAAAAACTTACTTATATGCTGCTGCGTTATGTTCGATGGGTCATCAACATTTCGATCTGCTAAGAATTGAAAGAAAGCGGTTAAATCTGAACGGTAGGACGATACTGTATTTTCAGAAAGATTTTTCTCGAGTTTTAGTACCGCAAGATAATCTCTTAAAAAATTATTCATGCATTTTCTTTATTGCCGGTTTCTCCCCGCTCAATTTCATCCTGCTTCGGGTAGCGTATGCGCCGGTGATGCTGCCCCAACAATATGCTGATAAATGCTTCTTTAATTTTATTTATATCGCTGAATGTTAAAGGCGCATCATTAAGCTGTCCGCTTTCAATTCTGTTTTTTATTATGCTTTCCATTAAATTCTCTACTTTGGCGGCGTCGGGATTTTCAATTGAGCGGACAGCCGATTCGCAGCCGTCAGCAAGCATTATTATAGCTGTTTCTTTTGTTTGCGGAATAGGACCCGGATACTTGTAATCTTCTATGTTAACTTTTTCTTCACCGTAAAGTTTTTTAGCTTTTTCATAAAAGAACGAGAGAACCATAGTGCCATGGTGCTGCGGGATGAAATCAATAATTTCTTCGGGGAGTTTATATTCGCGGGCTATCTTTATTCCTTCGTTAACGTGATGAATTATAAGTCCCACACTTTCTTCCGGAGAAAGATTCTCGTGAATATTCTGATTGTTAAGCTGGTTTTCTACAAAATTTTGCGGGGTTAAAGTTTTACCGATATCGTGATAATAAGCCCCCACACGCGCTAAAAGCGGGTTTGCTCCAATTTGTTCGGCGGCGTTTTCGGCAAGAGTTCCCATTGTTATCGAGTGATTGAATGTGCCGGGAGTTTTTCGTGCAAGTTCTTTTAAAGCAGGTCTGTCGAAGTTTGATAGTTCGAGCAGAGTAAGATCGGTTGTTATATTAAATATTCTTTCGAAGAAAATTAAAAGTCCGTATGTAAGCACCGGACTGATGAGCGCATTAGTTCCCGCAAAAGCAAATTCAATTAAAATTGTATCCCACGAGGCAAAACGCTCAAGCCCGAATGCCAGCACAGAAATTGTATAACCGGAAAGAATGTATAAAAAACTTCTAAAAATTTGTGAACGGTTTTTAATATCACGAACAGTATAAACCGACAGAGCGCCGGCGAATAAATTCATCGCTGTAAAAGCATAATCGTTGCCGCGCAAAGCTCCGGCTATTAACGCAATTACAACGGTTGAGTAAAAACCCACCCGAGAATCAAATATTATCGTCAAAAGCATGGATGCTGCAGGAATAAAAATCAAGTAATGAATCGGCGCTGAAACGGTAATTTTATTTATTAGAAAAGTAATGACCGAAAGAAATAGAAATGTAATTGCAAACAGGAGAATTTTCTGATTATCGCGAAATAATTTTTTACGAAACAGGAAGAGGTAAATAGTGAGCAGGGTTAATATAAAACCTATATGTAAAAATTTGCCCACAAGCTGCAAAGCATAACCTTCATTCCCGATACTTTCTGCTTTTGCTTCTTTGTAAGAATCTATCTTTAACTTAGCTTCGCGGGTTATTCTATCATGCTTTGCAATTACTCGTTCATTTTCATTTATAATCCCGATATATTGCGAAACATTATTTTGCGCCTGCGTCACTTCCTCTTCTGTCATTTGCTCACTGTATATTATGTTCGGGATGAGAAAATGAGAAGTATATTCTATCAACGCTCTTTTTATCTCATGCGTGTAGTCTAATCTTTCTATTGCTGATTTAATTTCTTGTTTAGCTGATTCTACATCAACGAAAAATGATTTCGCTTCAATTCTATCAACATTGCCTGTTCTAACAGCTATGCTGTCTTTCTTCACTTCATCAAGAGGTATGCTGGACACGCCATTTTTAAATATTTCAATCAGAATATTTTGAGCGATGGAAAACAGTTTAGTCAAAATAATATTTCTAACGGCGGTAAGATTGCGTTCCTGTCGGCGAATATTTTTAAAAACATTAAAATTACCGCTGCTTAAAAATGTAGGATTAAAATCGGTTTGCTCCCGGTCTGACTGTAATGAGCTGTCTATCATTTTGATAATAAAAAAATTATAACTCTGTATCGAATCAACAAACCCACGTGCATTGCTTCCTGTTTTTACGAACACAGGATAAACGCTTTCTGCAGCCCGCTTCAGTTCCCGGCGGTAAACATCGGGGTCCTTAATTATCGGGAAAGCAAAAGGCGCAATAAGATCGTCATGTATCCATATCGTTCCTTCGGTTACTTCCGATTCCAGGGATTCACCCTTGGGAAACATGAGGACAATTAAAACAACAGTAACCAAACCTATTAATAGTTTGATTCTCCTGCTCGTTCTTATGTTAAACTTTTTATCAGCCATCAGCCCTTTGTTTTAGATTTTAATATCATTTCTAAAAATTCAGCCACGCCATCATGGTTGTTATCTTTATCTATAGTAAGATTAGCCATCCGTTTAATTTCGGGCACAGCATTTTCTAAAGCCACTTTAAATGCTTTTGTTTGAAACAAACTTATATCATTATACCAATCTCCTATAACAGCCGTTTGCTCTATAGGTACGCCAAGACTTTTAACAAGCCGCAGCAACCCCTTTCCTTTTGAAGAACCGCGGCGCCTTATTTCTAAATAATATATTCCGCCATGCTTTTGTGATTTGAAGTAGGTGCTGCTTATTCCTGTTGCATACGGAAAACTAAACTTGTTCTGAATAAGTTGAATTGATTCTTTATTATCGCCGGTAAAAACAATTTCAAGAGTTCTCTCCACAAACGTATTGTAAGAAGGAATTTCTTGATATGTTGTGCCGAATTTATCGAGAATTTGCGGCACTACCGAATTGCTCTCCGTATAATATATAGCATCCGCATGACACAATGCAAGGTTAACTACATGCTTTTCGGCATAGTGAATAGCTTTGCGAACATGCTTCTCTTTTATGAAGGATTGATATATCGTTTGACCTTCCGGGTAATTTTTAATCATCGAACCGTCGAGAGAAATTAATGGCAAATGAACATTAAGTTCTTTAGCATAATCTGTCAATGCGCCGTGAAGCCTTCCGCTTGCAAATGAAAATTGAACACCAATATTTTCAAGCTCGAATATCACTTGTTTCGTTTTATCTGTTATTTCTCCTGTTTCGGTTAGTAACGTTCCATCAAGGTCGAATATAACAAGTTGTATTTTTTTTAATTTTTTATTTATATCCATTACTTTACTTAATTACGGTTTTCCACCCCAGCGCTGATAAATTTTTATATATAATAAATATGGAAATTATTGCCGCTCCCATATAAATGAAGAGCTCTGTGTAATTTCCAAACAGCAGACTGCCTGTACCGAAGAGTATACTGTACACTAAAATAACACCGAATAACCAGTTAACAAACATAGCAAAAAATCCGCTGTCGCTTTTTACCTCCGGAAGGTTTGAAGATATTTTCTTCCACAAAATTCCGCCCGGATGTATTTTACGGTAAAATGAAATTAGAACTTTTTCATCTGTTGGCTTTGTTAAAAAAGTAACAACAACCCAAACAACCGTGGTGATTGAAACAAGATAAAATAATGTTATCGGAAAAACAATTTCATAATATCTTAAAAACGGAAGCAGCACAAAAGGAGTTATCATTGCCGAAATTTCGCTCCAGGCATTTATACGCCACCAGAACCATCTTAAAATTAGTACGAGCCCCACGCCTGCGCCTGCTTCCATAATAAATTCCCACGCCCCCGAGATCCTGTTGATGAACAAAGTAACTACTATTGAAATAACCATCAATATCATTGTCATTACACGGGAAGCAAACACATAATGTTTTTCTTCATCATTCTTTTTTATAAATCTTCTGTAAAAATCATTTATAAGATACGATGTTCCCCAGTTAAGTTGTGTTGCTATTGTACTCATGTAAGCGGCAAAAAATGCGGCAACAAGTAAACCTTTTAATCCAACAGGAAGGAAATCATTCATTGCATAGATATAACCCATTCCTTTTTCATCTACACTTAGCTGCGGGTATAAAATTAAACTTGCAAGACCAACAAGCACCCAGGGCCAAGGACGGATTGCATAATGAGCAATCTGAAAAAATAAAGTAGCAAAAAGAGAATGTTTTTCATCTTTGGCGGACATCATTCTTTGCGCAACATAACCGCCTCCGCCTGGCTCGGCTCCCGGATACCAGGAAGCCCACCAAATTATTCCTACATAAGCAAGAAACGTTGCAATAGTTAAAGCAAATGCTCCTCCTATAGAAGCGGCATCCTTTATATGGGGAAAGAAGTCAAAAACGAACGGTGGAAGTTTTTCCTGCATTCCTGCAATGCCGCCAATTTCTGAAGAGTTCACGACAAGCGCCGCCAAAATAATCGTACCTACCATCGCAATTACAAATTGAAAAGCATCGGTAACAACAACTCCCCACAAGCCTGATAGAGCAGAGTAAAACGCTACAAGAAGCATACAGGCAAAGACATAAAAAATCACTTCGCTTTCGGGTATTCCGAACATTCCTCTCAGAATAGATGTCATTGCTTTATTAACCCAACCCATGATAATTATGTTCATAAATAAGCCGAGATAAATTGCACGGAAGCCGCGTAAAAATCTTGCCGGTTTACCCGAATAACGAATTTCTGCAAATTCAACTTCGGTCATAATTCCTGCACGGCGCCATAATTTTGCAAAGAAAAATACAGTCAGCAAACCGCCAAATGCAAAGTTCCACCAGACCCAGTTGCCAGCAATACCGTTTTTTGCAACAAGTTCGGTAACGGCGAGCGGCGTATCTGCGGCGAAAGTTGTTGCCACCATCGAAAGCCCGGCAAGATACCATGGCAGATTTCTTCCGGAGAGAAAAAACTCATCTGTGCTTTTGCCGGCACGTTTAGAATAGTATAACGCAATTCCAATTGAAAATAGGAAGTAAACGAGGATAATCAAGTAATCTATAATCTGCAATTCTATCCCTCACGGTTAAGTGAAAATTTTTTTATTACAAAATAAGTAAAGGTTTTTCGGGTATGCAAGTATGTAAACTATTTAAGTTGAAATTAAATTTTTATATCGAGGAAGCGGAGGGAATGAAGTAGTAATTTTCCACCACATATTAGAAAAATGTTTAGCTGCATGAAAGCGGAGGAATGAATGAAGCTGAATGGATGAATGTAGTTGGGTGGCTAAATGCTCTTAAATTAATCAGTCCGCTATTGCAAAGCTAAAACTTTACTTTGCTGCGACTTTTAAGGCGTGGTGTAAAGGAAAGAGAAAACTCCCGGCTTGAGCCAAAACAACCGCTGATATTTGGCTATCACTTTTCATCTTGCAGATTTGATTCCCGCTTTCGGTGTTCCCCATTCTCGGAAAATGTCGGGGCGACTCAAAAAATTAAATTTGCGTTAGGTGACTTACGCAACATCGGCTAATTAAATGAATTTATGCGAAAGTCCTAAAAGGTCGCTCCTATGGAGCTTGATCAACATGTTGCGTAGTGTAATTACAAAAGGTCGTACAAACGGCGCTAAATAAATTGTTAAAGTATTGTCTTGTATCCGTTAGTCCGTTAGCTAACGGATTAGCCAACAGATTTTTTATGTCAAGATATTTTTTATGTTTTTAACTTTTAACTTTTTACTTGCGGCTCGCCGCGGCATGTTTTTAAAATTTAGCTTTGTCAGGCGACCTGTTTGTAGAACAAAAAAACGATAATCAACAAAAAGCTTCTCAGGAAGTCACCTTACGCAGATTGGCGGCTGCCGGATGAAGTGATCTCAATTTTGAATTAAAAACAAAAGATTGCTTCACTCGAAGACTCGTTCGCAATGACTTTTTCAGCTTTTGGGACAGCCCCGACAAAATTTGAATATCATATTGCGTAAGGTGAGTCATGAATACTTTAGCTCCATTAGGAGCTATCTGTTTGTAGAAACAATAAATGATAAATTAAGTAAAGCTCCGTAGGAGCGACCCATCAAGAATGTTCGTGAGTTTAGAAATGACCTTTTCCCTGTTTGCGCAACATCTATAATTAATCAAAACTCTCAAATTTTTTAAATAAAGAAGTATACCTCTGCACCACCCTGTTATTTTTTATCGCCATTGCCATAGCTTGTTTTGAACCAATAATTATCATCAACTTTGACGCGCGGGTAATTGCAGTATAAAGGAGATTTCGTTGAAGCAGAGGATAATGACTGGTGGTGAGAGGAAGAATTATACAAGGGTACTCGCTTCCTTGACTTTTATGCACCGTAATAGCGTAAGCAAGTGTTATTTCGTCCAATTCTGTAAATGAATATTCTACAACTTTGCCGGCATAATTTACAGCCATAACTTTTGAATGATTGTTGATGTCTTCTATAATTCCGATATCGCCGTTAAAGACATATTTTTCATAATTGTTTCTTAACTGCATTACTTTATCGCCAATTTTAAATTTTTTACCGGCATGCTTATGAAGCGGTGGATTTTCATTCAAACCGTGCTGCAGAAGTTCATTTAAATTATCTGCACCCGCATCTCCTTTGTACATTGGAGTAATTACCTGAATATCTGAAAAAGGATTAAAATTATATTTTGACGGAATGCGGTTGCTGCACAGACTTAATATTGTTCCGGGAATTTCGGCGGAATCTGTTTCTTCGATAAAAAACAAATCACTCTCCTCCCGGTTAATAATCCGGAGTATTTCTCCCTGATTTATTTTATGCGCCGCAAGAATAATTTCGCTTGCTTCTTCCTGCCTGTAAATCTTCGTTAAACGAAAAGTGGGAATTTTTTTTGACGATATCATATCATTTAAAATATTACCGGGACCGATTGATGGAAGCTGATCTGCATCACCGACAAATACTACTGTGGTTTCATCCGGCACAGCATCAAGCAGAGAATTCATCAAAAAAGTGTCG
This sequence comes from Ignavibacteria bacterium CG2_30_36_16, assembly GCA_001873185.1. Lineage (GTDB taxonomy): Bacteria > Bacteroidota > Ignavibacteria > Ignavibacteriales > Ignavibacteriaceae > CG2-30-36-16. Next base: position 19,286 of record MNYQ01000063.1, read on the forward strand.
ATCATAGAAATTTCATCTATCACAAGCAAATCTATTTGTAATGGGTTATCGGCATTAACGGCGAAGTACCCAAGCGATGGCACGAACTCTAATAAACGGTGAATTGTACGCGCCTCAAGTCCTATAACGTCAGCCATTCTTTTTGCCGCGCGTCCGGTTGGCGCAGCAAGGGCTATTTTCTTTTCTAATTTTTTATAAGCATTAATTATTCCGCGGAGAGTGGTTGTTTTTCCTGTTCCAGGTCCGCCGGTTAAAATCATAATGTGATGAATAAGCGAACTTTTAATAGCGCCCAGCTGCTCTTCGGAAAACATTTTGCTGAACAAGTTAAGTTTATCAATTTCATCGTTAGTCATTTTTGCCGGCTGAGAAGAAAGCGATTTTAATTTTCGTTCAATTGAGCGTTCGGCAAAATAGAGCGTCGGAATATATACCCGATCATCTTTAACAACTATCTCCTTCGCTTCAAACATTTCGTGCAGGATATTAGTATCGGGAGAAATATGAACACGAAGCATTTCGCTTGCCGCCTGCGTTAGCTGAAGCGAAGGTAAATATACATTCCCTTTACCGGCGGCTTCTTTTAATATATGAATTAAACCTGCTTTCATCCGGTTCGGGTCGTAATCCTGCACGCCAAAACTTCGTCCAACTTCATCGGCAATTTTAAAACCGATTCCCCAGATATCATCAGCCAGCCGGTAAGGATTTTGAGAAACCACCTCTATTGTTTTATCGCCGTAGGCAGTATATATTTTGTGGGCGTATGCAGGCGTAATGCCGTGTGACTGGAGAAAGAGCATAACATCGCGAATGCTTTTTTGTTTCTGCCAATCCTCCTTTATTGCTTTTAATTTTTTCTTCCCGATGCCTTCAACTTCGAGAAGGCGGTCAATATTTTTATCGAGAATGTCCATCGTAGCATCGCCGAATTTTGCATAAATTCTTTCAGCCATTCTTTCCCCGATTCCGGTTAAAATTCTTGAACCGAGATATTTGATTATATCGCCCTCTGTAATAGGCATACCAAAAGCATAGGAATTGATTTTAAATTGTTCCCCAAACCGTTGGTGAAATATAAACTCACCTTCAAGCAAAAGATGATCGCCTTTATTTAGCGGAGGAAGATTACCGACGGCTGTTATTCCTTCTTCAAGCTTTATTACGCTATATCCGTTCTGTTCGTTATAATAAACATAAGAATCGAATATGCATTGCAGTTGTGCCATACCGGAAAAATTAATTAATGTTATGCGAATATAATAAATCAAAGTGCGGCAAGCCGCAATTAAAAATTAAAAATGTACAATGTACAATGTAAAATTGTAAACACATAAATATCTTGACATAAAAAACAATCCCGCATGCGGGATACATGACAATACTATAGCTTCAGTCATTTATTATTTCTTTTGGGTTATGGGCATCTCTAAAAACAAAGTGTCATTGCGAATGAGTCCTCGAATGAAGCAATCTCAGTTCTAAAAATGAGACTGCTTCGTTCCTCGCAAAGACATTATTCAATAGAACCTTTTTAAACCAAACTCATAAAATCATCAAACAAAATTGAGAATGATAAGAGCAAATATTATATTTACCCGTAAGTTATTAATCAAAACAGTAAAGAAATAAAATTTGCTGATGAAGATGGCAAACCGGTTTGATAGAGAAGAGACGGTGGATAAGGTCATAATAATAATGACCGCAACAACCGTCGCAGAGGCGGATTTAGCTGCCGCCGGGAATAGAAGATTATATATTGAGTTTTAAATATACCTCCGGAGATTACATCAGGAGGTTTTTAATTTTAAATTGCAGTTTATATGAAAAAATTATTGATCCTCACGTCGATTATCTTTGCGACTTTTTCGTTGACATCATGCGATAAAAAAGAAAATGAGAAAAAACCATCGGAAGCACAAATCGCTGAATTGCGCTCCCCGGCAGGCGAATTTTTAGGACATCTTAAATCGGTTCTTGTTAACGAAATGCAAAATCACGGAGTCATTGTTGCCGTTAAAGTTTGTTCAGACACAGCGCTTGTTCTAACCGAACAAATAGGGAAAGCAAAAAATGTGCAGATCAAAAGAGTAAGTGAACGAAATAGAAATCCCAATAATTCCCCTGATGAGTTTGAACTTTCGGCGCTTGAAAAGTTCAGGAAACTTCATTCTTCAAAACAAATTGATGGCACGACGGAGTACGCCGAGTTTAGCGAGATAGACGGAATGAATGTTATCCGATATATGAAGCCGATAATAGTTCAGAATGAGTGCCTTAGCTGTCATGGAAGCAGCGAATACATTCCGGATGCTGTCAGCAGCGTACTTACAGAACTTTATCCGGAAGATAAAGCGCGTGACTATTCCATCGGGGATTTAAGAGGAGCAGTGTCGATTATAAAAATAATTAAAAAATAAAAAGTGGTGATGTAATGAATAATATAAAACTACATAAAGTTCCAGAAGTATCTTCCATTCAGGATATGCTCGTACAAAGCGCGCGCCGTTTTGGTGAGAAACTTGCTCTCGAAGATCTTGCCCCCACTCCTATTCCGAAAGTATCATATAATCAACTTCTCCAATACGTTTCCAGTTTTGGCTGCGCATTAAAAAACATGGGGATTAAAGAACGAGCACATATTGCGGTGATAAGTGAAAACCGAGTTCAATGGGGAATTACTTATTTAACTGCGATGTGTTTTAATTATGTGATTGTCCCCATAGACAAAAACCTCAATGTTAATGAAGTAATGAATATCATACACGAATCTGACGCCGAAGTTATTGTCTTCAGCGAATCATTTGACTCGATGTTGCGCGAGCGTCATGATGTTCTAAAAAAATTAAAAACTTTCATTAATATGGATTTGCCCTCAGACAAAGACGGTTTTAAATCGATGATAAACTTGCTTAGCAATACCGAGCCATGCTCTCAGGAACAACTTCCCAAAATAAATCCGGAAGATTTGGCGGAAATAATTTTTACATCCGGCTCGCTTGGTCGTGCAAAAGGCGTTATGCTCAGCCAAAAAAATCTTGCTGCAAATTTGATGAGTATGGTAAGTATGATGTTCATCTATCCCGAAGATAGATTTTTATCGGTGCTGCCAATTCATCACACATACGAATGCACCTGCGGATTTTTATGCCCGTTATACAGCGGTGCTTCAGCACACTATGCGCGCTCCTTAAAAACTGTAGTAGAAGATCTTCAAAAAGTAAAAGCTACTATGCTTTTGGCAGTACCGCTGCTGTATGATAAAATGTTTAAACGAATACATAAATCTATTCAGGAAGATAAAATAAAATCTAAAATTGTTCCGCCAATGATTAAGGTTACGGGATTGTTTGAAAGAGTGGGCTGGAAAGGACTAAAGAAAAAAGTTTTTAAAGAACTTCACGAAAGATTCGGCGGGCATATCCGCGTATTTATTGCCGGCGGCGCAGCGCCGGATCCTAAAGTTGCAAAAGGATTGCGCGAATTTGGTTTTACTTTTATTCAGGGATATGGACTTACCGAGACAGCGCCTATATTAGCTTTAAATCAGCTTGATAATTTTAAGGATGACGCGGCAGGCATTCCGCTTCCCAAAGTTGAGCTTAAAATTAATAAACCCGATAGCGAAGGCGTTGGAGAAGTTTATGCAAAAGGTCCGAATGTTATGATCGGTTATTACAAAAATGAAAAATTAACTTCCGATGCATTTGACGAAGGTTGGTTTAAAACGGGCGACCTCGGTTACATAGATAAAGACGGCTTTTTGCACATAAGCGGACGGCAGAAAAATGTTATAATTGCAAAGAACGGCAAAAACGTTTTCCCGGAAGAAATTGAAGATATATTAAACCGTAGTCCGTATATTCTCGAATCGCTTGTTTACGGTGAAAAAGATCCGAAGCAGGATGAAATTATTGCTGTGCAGCTTGTAATTGATGCGGAAGCATTTATCGAGTACTCCGAAAAAAACAAAGTTAAGATCACCGACGAGTTAATTAAAAAAACTATTGATACGGTTATTAAAGAAAGCAATAAAGAATTGTCCTCACACAAACAGATTAAAAAATATTACATCCGCGAATCCGAGTTTGAAAAAACAACAACTCAAAAAATTAAGCGATACCTTATTAAAAAAGATAGAGAAATTGTAAGCGATTAATTTTCATTATTGACAAAAAGATTTAAGGTGAATCGCCGGAATATTTGTCCGGCGATTCATTTTTTAAACTCAACAATTAGTCTTTTTGTTTAAAACACATTCATTATTCCGCCCCGCCGCAATTTCAAAAAACAAAAATAATTTCTGAGTCTACTATAAAAAGGTTCCATTGAATAATGTCATTGCGATCCCGCATTGCGGGAGAAGCAATCTGTCAAATTTAGCACAAAATCAAAAGATTGCTTCGTCACTCCGTTCCTCGCAATGACGGGAAATATTTTTTTAGAGTGAACTCATTTCTACAATAAGAAATAAATACTATATTACAATTATTGATTATAAATTAGAGAGGAAAGAATAGATTGAACGGTAAGTTTTTCAAATCCGCAATTATTTTTGTGTCGGGTTTTGCAGTTTGTTTTGTCGTTTTTTTTGTGCTTGGTAATTCCATTACCGAACGCAGCAGTAATGTTACGACGAATTCTAAAGAATTCCCGCAGAATTATAAAATCATTTCTCCCGAATTTCCGCATAATTTAAGTTTTGCAGGAGAGAAAATCCCGGTAGAAAATTTTGAAGTGTTCGAGCGGATTGACCGCGAAATTCTTGTAAACACATACTGGCATTCTGCAACTGTATTAATCATTAAAAGAGCGAACCGCTGGTTTCCACTAATTGAAAATATTTTAAGGGAAAATAAAATTCCCGACGACTTTAAATATATCGCGGCAATAGAAAGCGGACTTGCGAATGTTGTTTCACCCGCCAAAGCTACAGGCTTTTGGCAGATTTTAAAAGAGCCTGCAGAGCGCTACGGACTTGAGGTTAATGATGAAGTTGATGAACGTTACGATGTTGCTCTTGCTACCGAAGCGGCATGTAAATATCTTCGTGAAGCGTATAATAAATTTGGCAGCTGGACACTCACAGCTGCTTCCTATAATATGGGAATGGCAGGAGTTTCCCGGCAGTTGGAGCGTCAGAAAACCAACACTTATTATAATCTTGTCTTGGGTGAAGAAACTTCGCGTTACATTGCTCGAGCCGTTGCCATCAAAGAGATTTTTTTAAATCCAAAAGATTTTGGATACATGATTGAAAAAGATGATTTGTACCAGCCCTTAAACTGGAATGAAATTGAATTAAACGGACAGACAATTAATCTTGCAGATTATGCTTTATCGCAAGGTGTTAATTATAAAACATTAAAATATTATAACCCATGGCTTCGTGATAATACTTTAACAAACAGATACGGCAAAACTTATAAAATTAAAATTCCTAACATGGACAAGCCAGAACTAAATTATTTGAGATGAATGGTTGTCCGTTAGCTAACGGATTAATAAAAAAAAATAAAGACTTCGAACCGTTTCAACGGTTTATAAACGCAAGCTGTCAACTTGAGTAAATTAAAAAGTAAATTTATTTCAAATGGACGGATAAAATTTCCTCTTGATTTTGAAATTCTATTCGCTTAATTGCAGCGTAAAAAAAAATTATTGCTATCTGCGCTCGTTCTATACGCGGCATTTAATAAATATCATCTACCAATTTAGGAGATTTTCTGTTGAAGATAACTAAACAATTTACTAACCGTGAAAGCAAATCTCTTGACCAGTATCTGCAGGAAATTGGCAGAGTTAATCTGATAACACCGGAACAGGAAATTGAACTTGCTATCCGCATAAAGCGGGGTGATGTGAAAGCGCTTGAAACGTTAACGAAGGCAAACCTTCGTTTTGTGGTCAGCGTTGCAAAACAATTTCAAAATCAAGGACTCTCGCTTGAAGATTTAATTAACGAAGGCAATCTTGGATTGATAAAAGCGGCTAAACGTTTTGATGAAACACGCGGTTTTAAATTTATTTCTTATGCGGTTTGGTGGATACGTCAATCAATAATGCAGGCAATAGCCGAACAATCCAGAATGGTGCGTCTTCCGTTAAACAGAGTAGGAGCTCTAAATAAACTTTCTAAAGCTTTTCGTTTGCTCGAGCAGGAATATGAACGAAAACCAACTCAGCAGGAACTCGCAAAGGAACTTGAAATAGGAGTTGACGATGTTGCCGATGCGCTTCAGCTTTACGGGCGGCAGATTTCTATGGATGCTCCTTTTTCTAAGGATGAAGATAATAAAAACAGCTTGCTAGATACTATGATTATCGATCAGCAGGCGCCGGACACAGAGTTGATGAAAGAATCATTAAAAAAAGAAGTTGAAACCGTTCTGGCTACTTTGCCAGAGAGAGAAGCTAAAGTTATTCAAATGTATTTTGGAATAAATAACGAACACCCTTCAACGCTTGAAGAAATTGGTGAACGGTTTAATCTTACACGCGAGAGAGTTAGACAGATAAAAGAAAAAGCCCTGCGCAGTTTAAGGTACGCCTCGCGCAGCAGCAGTTTGAAAACTTATCTCGGATAGAATATCTCAGAAAAACTTTCAGGCAGGGAACTAATACTGCCTGCCTTTTTTATTATCGGTAAACAACACAAGCCTAAAACTAACTTCTAATTTTACATAGATATTCCCTAACCTGGACAAGCCCCCGCTTTGCGCATATGCGTCAACTTAATTTTATTAATAATTTGTGTAAATCATTAAAATATAATTGAATATGGTTACTAAATGCTTCTGTTTTTTATATGGCACTCCTAATGGAGTGCGGTTTGTTTTGGGTTATTCAGTTCTATAAATATTTAACTCCTTACGGAGTTTTTAACTTGTTTATCTTCGCTCCAGAGGAGCGAAATAT
>MNYQ01000039.1:0-3652 GCA_001873185.1 Ignavibacteria bacterium CG2_30_36_16
GGAGTGCTGGGGTGAGGGAGTGCAGGAGTGTTGGGGTGAGGGAGTGCAGGGGTGCTGGGGTGAGGGAGTGCAGGAGTGCTGGGGTGAGGGAGTGCAGGAGTGCTGGGGTGAGGGAGTGCAGGAGTGCTGGGTGAAATAATTAGGAATATATCGGAAGAAAAGTGCGATGTGATTTTGAGACTTCATTTTATCGCTGTACTAAGGTATTAGCCATTGAATCTTTGTTTGTTATATGAAGGGCATCTCTTAAAACATTTTCGTCATTGTTCGTTGGCTAACGGATTATTTAACGGAAAGCAATCCTTGTCTATTTACGGCATAATGAGATTGCTTCGGTCGTTCATCCCTCGCACTGACAATTTTTTTAAGTTTTTAGAGATGCCCTAAAGATATTTATTTAATCTTTTAATTCTGAATTGTACTATGTACATTATGAGTTGCGGCTTGTTGCGTCAAATATGATTTGTTCAATTTCAATATTAGCAACTAACTATTTCTATTGAGAGACTCGAAGAGATATTATATAATTCACTTTATTCTTTAAAATGGCGAAGCTACTTTACGGGAAAAAGTTTATATTTGCCCATTATTTTTAAAACAATTTGTAGATGATATGGGACGTATTTTTGAAACAAGAAAGCACAGGATGTTTGCACGTTTTGCCAAAATGTCGCAAGCTTTTAATCGTGTTCGTAAAGAAATTGAAATAGCAGTTAAAGCAGGTGGTATTGATCCCAAAACCAATAGTAGGCTTCGTATGGCAATTCAAAATGCAAAAAGTGTTAACATGCCGAAGGATCGTATAGATGCGGCAATTAAGCGTGCTTCATCAAAAGATACTTCCGGATACAGCGAAATTAGTTATGAAGGTTATGGGCCTTACGGAGTTGCAATTATGGTTGAATGTGCAACTGATAATCCAAACAGATCAGTTGCAAATGTTCGTCATCTTTTCCGAAAATATGAAGGCAGTCTTGGCAGCTCCGGCACAATCTCTTTTATGTTTGAACATAAAGCGCTCTTCAAAATTTATCGCACACTTGTTGCCGATGCAGAAGAATTTGAACTTGATTTAATAGATTTCGGACTTGAAGAATTAACGGTTGAAGATGATTTTACATATATTTATACAACGTTTGAAGACTTTGGAATGATGCAGAAAGCCCTTGACGAAAAAAATATTGAAATTAACAGTTCGGAATTTCAATACATTCCTACTAATTACAAAGAATTGAGTGAAGAACAATACAACGAAGTAATTGTTTTGATTGATGCTCTCGAAGAAGATGATGATGTTCAATCGGTTTATCATAATGCAACTACTGCATAATTATTCATCGCACTTTTAATTTACGCCGGTTGTTCGCCGGTGTTTTTTTTATTTAATCAGTTTAACCCAAAATCATAGTTAAAAAAACCTCCGTAATTTTTTTAGATTACGGAGGTTTTAAATTTTGCTCAGCGAGTTTATTGCCAGCTATAAGCTCAACTTATTTTAATTTGAAAGATGTTGTCATTTCCTGTGTAATTGGAATAATCATGTTCTGCTGCCCCGTGCCGGCGAGTGTCATCTGCAATTCAACTTTTTGTACTAGTCCGTTCAGCACACCTTTTTCGTAATTGAAATACGCAGTGCCGGTTGATTTACCGGATCCCTCGGCAACATAATCAAAGCCCTGCATACTTCCGCTACCCTCGATATTCATATCGGAAGAAGACTCAACTGTTAAACATTCACATCCGTTATAGTCACCCATACCAACAAGTTTATACGTTGTTAATCCGCTGTTAATAAAAACACCGCCTGCATTCTCGATCGAATCGGATTTTGAAACAGTCCAGGTGTCACCAATGTTGATTTCATTATCGGGTAAATCAAGAAGGTTTATCGTCTCACGATTTATTTGGCTGCCAGTCATAAAATTTCCTGAAACTGAATCAATAACCTCGCGTTTAACTATCCTGCCTTTAGGAGAAAGTTCAAGTTTTATTCTTTTACCGACCATATCATTCAAAACAATTGTAGTGTCACCCATAGGGCTGGAAGTTTTGACAGTTGCGGAGTCAAGAGAAAAAGTAAACATTAAATTTCCATTCTCATTTTTTCCAATGCTCTCCATTTTTGCTACACTCTTCATCGTGCTGTTAAAAGTCATTTCCTGTCCCATAACTTCCTGCGTCATTTTATTTTCGACGGTAATGTTATAGATGTAATCCTTGTTAGCCTCATAATTGTAATTGAGGTTGTAAGTTTGAGCGGATGCGGAAATAGCGGCAAAAAATAATGCTGCTGTTAATAGTCCGGGTCTCAATAGGTTTTTCATAGTTTTACTCATTTCTACTTTTTTGTTACAGAATATTTTTGATTATCGTTTGAAATTCGCCAGGCTGTTCTAAATGCGAGCCGGGCAGCTCTTACGGCTTTTGGATAATTTATTCTATCAGGATTGTCGCCCACTTTATGATAATCCGGATGCATACCCGAAAAATAAAACAAAGCCGGGATGTTTTTCTTTAAAAAGTTTGCGTGGTCGCTTCCGCCAAGTCCGGTATTATTTGGGTAAAGAAGTGTGAAACCTATTTGTTCATTTTCTTCTTCATTAATAATTTTCAATTCGGGGCTTCTATCGGCTGCTTCAATGAAAATTGAATCTGTACTGTTTCTTCCAATCATGTCCAGATTTAACATAGCAACTGTTTTATCTAACGGCAAGAGTGGATTTTCAACATAATATTTTGATCCATATAATCCTTTCTCTTCACCTGCAAATGCAATAAATAAAATACTTCGTTTTGGCTTCTGATTCATTTTGCTGAATGCGGCTGCAATGCTCATCATTCCGCTTGTACCCGATGCGTTATCATCAGCGCCGTTGAAGATATAGTCTTCATCTTCATTATGATTTTTAATAAAGCCAACGTGATCGTAATGAGCTCCAATAACAAGCACCTCATCTTTTAATTTTGGATCACTTCCTTCCAATAGCCCAACAACATTTTGGCTTGAGTAATCAACAAATTCAGTTTCTGTTTTAAGAGAAAAGGAGAAATCCTTAAACTCGAATGAAGCCGGTTTAAGATTTTTGTCTATACCAATTTGAATGTCTTTTAATTTATCAACGCTTCCAAATAAATCTGCTATTACTTCTTCACCCACTTGAACTACAGGAACTTTTTCTTTTTCATCAATGAGCAGAGAAAGCGGAAGTGCGTCTTGTGGGATTAATTTTGATAGTGAAGGCCACGGAAATCCACGCGGCGTTAATATTTTGTGATTTAAAGGATCTTGAGCAATTAAAACTCCAACAGCGCCTTTACTAATTGCTATTTTTACTTTCTCCGAAACCTTAGAGTATTCGGTAGCTTTTTCCCCTTCAAATTTGCTTTCCGGATCTTCTTCACCCGGTTCATGTCGCATTACAAAAACTATTTTTCCTTTTACGTCTATACCTTCATAATCGTTGTAATTATATTCCGGCGCGTCAATTCCATAACCTGCAAAAACCACAGGCGCATTTACTTCTTTGTTAGCAGTCATTTCAAAAGGAGTGAAATCATTTTTAATTTTATATTTTTTTTCTTTTCCTTTGATCATAGCATTTAAATGATTCTCTTTGCCAAGGCTGATCTTTCCTAACTTTACAGTTTGGAA
>MNYQ01000039.1:3660-26001 GCA_001873185.1 Ignavibacteria bacterium CG2_30_36_16
CGTTAATTGATTTGAGCCCATATTTTTTAAATTCATTTGAGATATACACAGCAGCCGAATCAAGTCCGGGGCTTGGTGTATCTCTTCCCATCAAAGAATCAGATGCGAGATAAAAAATATACTTTTGGAGGAGGGCTTCGTTAATGGCTTCCTCACCAATTTGCAGTTCATTAGATGAACATCCAATTACAAATAAGATTGGAAAAATTATATTCAATAACAGTTTTTTATTCATGGAGCTATCCGCTTATATTTTTACTATTCTAACTTAAAGATATTTAAGTTTTTTTGCCAACAAATTATTATTAATGGTAAAATTTATTTTTACCGAAAACTATTGGCGAAAATGTTAGATATAATTGAGGAATAGTAAAATGAATCGCACTTTATTTTTTTTAACAAAAGTATCATGTTCATTTCTTAATGATTGACTTTTTCCCTTCTGATAAATGAACTAAATTGAAATAAAAAATTCGCAGTTTTTTTAGTATTTATGATCCTTACACCGAAACATCAAAAAATGCTCGATGATCTTCTTGATGCTTGCAGGAAACATCTTCCTGCAGTTAACGAAGATCTTATTACAAAAGCGTTTAAATTTGCACTCGAAGCACATAAAAATGATTTGCGTGCCTCCGGAGAACCATATTTTTCTCACCCGTATGATGTTTCGTTAATCGTTGCACGCGAGTTTCCACTTGATGATGTCACTGTAGTATCGTCTTTGTTGCACGATGTTGTGGAGGATACAGACTTTAATCTTGAACTTCTTACAAGAGAATTTGGAACCGAGGTTGCCGAAATTGTGGATGGCGTTACAAAAATAAGCGGACTCTTTAGAGGACAGGAAATAACTCAGGCAGAAAACTATCGGAAAATGTTGCTTTCTATGGTGCGCGATGTGCGGGTGATACTTGTTAAATTTGCCGATCGCCTCCACAATATGCGTACATTAGAGTTTGTCAATCCTGAAAAACAGAGAAGAATAGCAAGTGAAACGCTCGATATTTACGCACCATTTGCAAATAGATTTGGTTTGGGAAGAGTTAAATGGGAGTTAGAGGATCTTTCTTTCAAGTACTTGAATAAAGAAGCTTACGAAGAAATCGCTAAGAAGATCAAGAGTAAAAGGAAAGAGCGGGAGGCATACATAAAAAAATTCACAGAACCGATTATTGAAAAATTGAAAGAATATTCTCTGAATTTTGATATCAGCGGGCGACCAAAACATCTTTACAGTATTTATAGAAAGATGGTTAGGCGGAACAAACCTTTTGAAGAGATATATGATTTATTTGCAATTCGAATTATTCTTGATACTCCAAACTCGAATGACTGTTTTACAACTCTTGGTATTGTAAACCAGATGTATATGCCTGTGGCGGATCGGTTCAAAGATTATATTTCTATTCCTAAAACAAATAATTATCAGTCGATACACACCACCGTTGTTGGACCTGAGGGTAGACTGGTAGAAGTTCAGATACGTACACAAAAAATGCACGAAGTAGCAGAAAAAGGTGTGGCAGCACATTGGAAGTACAAGGAAAATAAGACCGCCTCCGAAAAAGATATGGAAGGCTGGGTCAATTGGATTCGGGATATATTTGAGAATGCATCTAAGGAAGATGGGAGAAAAGATTTACTCGAAAGTTTTAAGCTAAACCTATATAATGACGAAATTTACATCTTTACACCCAAAGGAGATTTAAGGCGTCTTCCAGCAAAGTCTACTCCGGTCGATTACGCTTTTGAAATACACAGCAAAGTCGGATATCATTGCATAGGAGCAAAGGTAAACGGTAAAATAGTTCCGCTTGACACCATGCTCCACAGCGGCGATCAAGTAGAAATTATAACTTCTAAGAATCAACATCCAAATAAAAACTGGATCAAGTTTGTAGCTTCGCATAAAGCTAAATCGGAAATTCGCAAGTGGCTTAATAAAGAAGAAGAAGATATCATCAACAGCGGCAAAGAACTCTGGGAGAAGAAAATCAAAAAACTAAAACTCTCCTTCAACATTCAGGATGTATTTAAACTTGCATTGAGTTTGAAATATGAAAATCAAAAATATTTTTATAGAGCAATCGCCGAGGGAAAAGTAAATCTTGACGAAGTATTAAGCGCCACTAAGGATAAAGATAAAAAAGACAGAGAAAGTCCGGTACTTGAATTTGAAAATTTTGCTAACATAGCCCGAAACGATATTGGTGGTGTTCTTGTTGAAGGGAAAGTTGACGGTATATTATACTCCTACGCAAAGTGCTGTAATCCTATTCCGGGTGATCCGGTGGTAGGTTATATTACTATCGGTGAAGGTATTAAAATTCACAGAAAGACTTGCAATAATTTGTTAAGAATGTCGAATAAAGAAGGAAACAAACTTATTGCAGTTAACTGGCCCGGAAGCGATAGCTCATATTTTGTTTCAGGCGTCACTGTAATGGGTGAAGATTCACCGGGAATTTTAAATGAAATATCCCATACGATCGTGGCGTATCAAAACACAAATATAAAATCAATCAACATTAGTACGATCAATTCTACCTTTGAAGGGAGCGTTACTCTTTATGTGAAAGATATAGAACATTTGAACCGTATTATCGATCGATTAAAAAAAGTTAAAGGTGTTTTTTCTGTTGAAAGATTTGAGAGTAATTGATGGAAGTTACTCCACAATTCAAAAGAATTTTGTCTATCGACTTCGGTTTAAAGAGGATCGGGCTAGCTTTAACCGATCCACTAAAAACTTTTGCTTATCCATTTGAAACAATAAGCAATGATAAAAATCTTTGGACAAAGTTATCTAAAGTAATTCAATTACAAGAAATTGAGAAGATTGTTTTAGGTTACCCGACTAAAGAAGATGGCAGTAATTCTCACATAACTAAAAACGTTTTAAATTTCAAAACTTCACTCGAAAAGAAGTTTCAATTAGAAGTAATTTTATGGGATGAAAGGTATTCGTCGTCTATTGCTCAGGAAATAATAATTCAAACGGTTAACAAAAAATCAAGAAGGAGAGAAAAGGGTTTAGTTGACCGGGGAGCCGCGGCAGTAATTTTGCAGGAATATTTAGATTCTTTATAAAATTAATTGACTTTTATTAATTCCCAAACTATTTTTCGAGCGGGAGCATTTGCTCCGAATTTCAACTATCGGAGAAAAGAAATGAATAATGCAATTGGTTTGATTGAAACTAAAGGATTTACGGCATCAATTGAAGCAGCCGATGTGATGTTGAAAACTGCAAATGTTGCACTTGCCGGCAAAGAAAAACTTTCTGGAGATTTTGTTACAATTATTATTTCGGGAGAATTGGAGCAAGTTCGTAAAGCAGTGCATTTTGGAGCAGCGGCGGCGTTACGGGTAGGAGAGTTGATAGCTGCCCATGTTATTGTAAATCCGCATAAAGATTTAAACGCGATACTTCCTCCGCTTTTGAAAAAAGTTGATTCTTTGAATACTACCGAAGACAAAATTCCGGAAATAAAACCGACAGAAAGTCTTCCCCCTAAAACTCCAGTTACAGCTATAGATTCTGAAATATTAGTTGTTGAGCAAAACAAAACCACTGAAAAAAAAGAAGAAACTATAGTTGAAAAAACAAAGCCGGCTAAAACCATCAGAAAAGAAAAAGTTTCGGATAGAAAAAAAATAGAGTTTAAGGAAGCGAAACCTATAAACGTGTCGCAGCAGGAGAGAGTTAAACTCGGTACTGAAAGGGCGATGGAAATAATTGCTACAGATCAAACTGAAGAAATTGAAACTAAAGAAACCGAAATTATAGATACTGCTCAGATTGCCGAACCTGCAGTTGAAAAACGAAAGAAACCAAATAAATCGAAAGTAAAGGGGGATAGTAATTTATCATTATTTGATAATGTATATGGCAACGATACAATCTCCCGCTTAAGAAGACAGGCGCTTGGTCTTGAGATTCCGTCGGATGATTCCGAAGAAGAAGTTAATCGGTTAACGAATTTTGAGGAAAAACCGGAGAGAAAAAAAGTTAATAAAAAAGTGAGATTAGAAAAAAGTGAAAATGTCGAAGCGTTGTCAACTTTAAATGTTCATCAGTTAAGAAGAGCTGCACGCGATGTGAAAGAATTTCCAATTAAAGGGAGACAAATTTCGAAAGCAAACAGAGATACTTTATTAAATTATTTTAGAGAATTGCACATTGAATAGATCAGATAACCTTCGACCTCCATTTTCAATTAAAATAGCTTTATATTTGTAATCATGAGAAAGAACTTACATATCATAATTGCGGCTTTAATCTTTTCCATCTTGTTGTGGGGCTCTATATCTCTTTCAAACGACTATTATGCTACCGTAAACATTCCTCTCAAACTCATTAATTTCTCGGAAGGTTATACATCAGGGACAAGAATTCCTGAAAATATTTTGGTTAAACTTAAAGGGCAGGGCTGGAAGCTTTTATCCATAAATCTTGGCTCGGAGCCGGAATATAAGGTTTCCGTTAGTCCCGACAGCGGAAAACAATTTGTAAATCTTTATAATTATCTTGTTGATAACCAGTGGCTTTCTTCAGATATAGAAATTATTGATCTTAAGCCTGATACTCTGTCTTTCGTGGTAGAAAAAATAATTACAAAGAAAATAAAGATTGAACCGAACCTTGATCTCACTTTTAAGCCGGGATATGGTCTTGCAAGCAAGGTAAAGTTTTCACCCGATTCAGTTACTGTTTATGGTCCTGTTAGTAAATTAAGAAGTTTATCATTCATTAAAATTCAAGAAATAAAATTAGAATCGTTGGATGAAAAAATAGAAGAAATACTTCCGCTCGAAGAAATCCGGGGAGTTAGTTATGCTGATAAAAATGTTCGATTAAGTTTGGATATACAAAAAATAGTTGATAAAGAATTTGTTGAATTAAACGTTGAAGTTATTGATGTCCCGCGTGACCGTAAAGTATTACTTTTGCCGAATAAAGTTGCGGTTGGAATTCGTGGCGGAATAGATATTATTGGGAAACTTAAAAATGAAGATTTCGAAGCATCCGTTCATTACCGGGATGTTGTGCTCGATAGTATTGGAAGCGTTTCTCCTTTCATACTTCTGCCCAAGAATTCTAAATTATTGTATGTAAAGCCTGACCGATTACGCTATGTAATTAAAAAATTTAATTAAAATTTGAATAAAGATTTGAATAAGTTATTTTCACCTACCTTTTTTAACAATTAAATTTTCTTACACATGTTTATTACTTTTGAAGGAATAGATTTTTGCGGAAAATCTACTCAAGTTGAACTTCTAAAAAAATACCTTGAGCAGAACGATCACAAAATCGTTATTATCCGTGAACCAGGAGGAACAGAAATATCCGAAAAAGTTCGTGATATTTTGTTAGATAAAAAAAATAATATGATGTTCATTGAAACAGAAATTCTCCTATTTGCAGCAAGCCGCTCGCAGCTCGTACGGGAGAAGATTCGTCCTTTTCTAAACGAAAATTATTATGTAATTTCGGATCGGTTTCATGACTCCACTACAGCTTACCAGGGTTACGGCAGAGGATTGCCCGTGGAAATTGTAAATAATATTCATAATCTATCCATAGGTGAAACAATTCCCGACATTACTTTTTTTATTGATATTCCAGTTGAAGAAGCAGAAAGAAGGAAAGCGGCTCAGGGAAGTAGAAGTTTAGATAGAATTGAAGTTTCTGCAAATAATTTTTATGAAAAAGTAAGACGTGGTTATTTAGAAATTGCTGCCCGGCAGAAAAGATTTAAAGTTATCAACGGTATGATGAGCATCGAAGAGATACATAAACAAATATTAAATGAAATCAATTTATTACACAAAAAGGAATTGAATTAATGTTAAAAAGATGGAAAAGATATTTATCCGGGTTGTTGGTTTTAATTATTTTTGCAGGGTTCTTCCCCGGACAGGATGATTTGTATTTCCAAATTTCAAAGAATATAGATTTATTCGGAAGAGTTTATAAAGAAATTTCTTTCAGTTATGTTGATGAAGTGGACCCCGAACAGTTTATGCGTGCCGGTATAGAAGGAATGTTATCATCACTTGATCCTTACACAGTTTTTATTGATGAAAATAAACAGAACGAAATTGACTTGATTACTAACGGCAAATACGGTGGCGTTGGTATTTCCATCGGAGTGCGCGGTGATGACGTAACCATTATTGAAATATTGGACGGTTATTCGGCACAAAAACAAGGATTGCACGTTGGTGATGTTTTAATTGAAGCTTCCGGCAAAAAAGTTACGGCAAAAAATGTAGATGTTATTTCTACGCTCGTTAGAGGTGAACCGGGTACAACTGTAGAGGTTAAAATAACTCGTAACGAAGGAATTGATACTCTATCTTTTAACCTTATTCGTGAAGAAGTGATTATTAAAAATATCACATATGCAGGATTTTACCCGGAAGTGGGAAATAATATTTACATCAAACTCTCAAATTTTAGCAGAACCGCTGCCGATGAATTAAAAAATGATTTAAAAAAATTAAAATCTCAAAAAGAAATTAAATCAATTGTTTTAGACCTTCGCGGAAATCCAGGCGGACTGCTTGATATTGCGGTTGATATTTGCGATAAATTTTTACCTAAAGATCAACTTATCGTTACTACTAAAGGTCGCGATGCTGCAAGCATAAAAAGTTATTTCGCGCAACAGGAGCCAATGGTCGGAGATGCAAAACTTGTCGTTCTCGTTAATGAAGGTTCGGCTTCTGCTTCCGAAATTGTTGCCGGCGCTCTACAAGATCATGATCGAGGAATAATTCTCGGCAGCAAAACTTTTGGCAAAGGTTTGGTTCAGACAATTTCGCCTCTGACTTATAATACTTCATTAAAAATTACAACTGCAAAGTATTATACTCCCAGCGGAAGGTGTATCCAAAAGATTGATTACTCTCACGATAATAACGTTATTGTTCACTCAGATTCATTAAGCACTGCGCGGTTTTTTACAGATCATAAAAGAAATGTTTACGGAAGCGGAGGAATTACACCCGACACAATTGTCAATTTTAAAATTGAAGGGAATGTAACTAAGGCAATTCTTGCAAAAGGGTTAGTCTTCCAATTTGCGGATAATTATTTTACGAGCAACCAAAACAAAAAATTCAATGCATTATTGAATGAGGAATTGTTTTCTGATTTTACTGTGTTCCTAAAAGAGAAAAAATTTGAATTTAAGTCAGAAGCCGAAATTGAAATAGATAAACTCATAAAACAGGCAGCAGAAAACAAGCTTGAGAAAACAATACAGGAGAGTCTTCTAAAAATTAACGCTGAATTTAAAAAGATTGAAGACAGCGGACTCAAAATCTATCATAAAGAAATATTGAGGGAAATAAGGACGGAACTCGCTTCAAGGTATATTGGCAGCAAAGGGAAAATTGAAGAATTTCTAAAATTCGATCCGCAATTTCAAACTGCTTTAACTTTGATTAAAGAAGAAGCGGTATATAACAAAATTTTACACAATAATTGAACGAAATAATTTTATTAATTGTTTTTCTCGCGGTTGGATTTATCGCCGGTATATTTGTGGGGATGCTTGGCATTGGCGGCGGCGTACTTTTTGTCCCCTTGCTATACATTCTACTTCCGTTTACTAATATCGATCAATCGAATTTAACCTACATCGTGCTTGGCACTTCTGTTTTTGCTGGAAGTTTGGCTTCATTATCCGCGGGTAGCAGACAACTTTTTCTAAAAAATGTGAATGTAAAAAAAGCGGCGCTTCTCGCTCTTGGCAGCGTTATCAGCTCAGCTATTACTCCCATGTTTGTGGTAACAGTCGAACCAATTTATCTAAAAATAATATTAGTGATTATTATTTCTTTAATTGCCGCAAAAATGCTGTTTGAAAATAAAAACGAAGACGTTGAAGTAAAAAAACATCACTTAAATAATTATTACTTGTTTATCTTTGGTCTAATCATTGGCGCACTGGCAGCCTTTTCCGGTATCGGCGGAGGAGTGCTATATGTGCCGATTTTGATTTATCTCTATTCAACCGAGTTAAAACGAGCTGTGGGAACTTCCTCGGTAGTTGTCGCTCTCACAATGATTTCATCAACGATTGCATACGCATCGCAGCAACCAGTTGGGGAAATTGTATCCGGGCAGTATGGTTACATATATCTCAATGCCGGTCTGCCGCTCGGTGTTGGCAGCGCTTTTGGAGCTTTGTTCGGAATAAAATTAGTTACAAATTCTTCCGCAAAAACGATCAAAAAAATATTTGCCGCTTTGTTGTTTCTTGTGGTGTTAAAAATTATTTTAGATATATGAAAAAAGAAACTGTAATCATCAAGAAAAATCCAATATTCCAACGCTGCCCATCTTGTAAAGAACCTAATGTTTTACACAGATCGAGAATTAGAAATATGCGTGAGGGATTTATAAAAACTTTCAC
Organism: Ignavibacteria bacterium CG2_30_36_16; assembly: GCA_001873185.1. GTDB lineage: Bacteria > Bacteroidota > Ignavibacteria > Ignavibacteriales > Ignavibacteriaceae > CG2-30-36-16. The sequence goes on from MNYQ01000039.1 coordinate 12,096, forward strand.
GTTTTATAAACTTTATAGATGTAAAAAATGTGGTTGGCGCGGGTATCTCTCAACTCTTACGTTAACGGTCCGATCTATTAAAACGCTTGCCATCTATCTTGCAATTGCTCTGCTCTCGGCTTTTATTGTGCGGGAAGTTTTGAAAAGATTCATTTAATTATTTTCCAAAATTATTTAATCTTAGTGTAAATTATAATTAAATTTGCGCAGCTTAAATTTATTAAAAGGCTGCGAAAATGGATTCTCTTGTAAAAGCCAAAATCAAAAACATAGTTGGAAATGATAGCTACTTCGATTCCGACGAAGACAGGCTATGTTATTCTTACGACGGCACACCCCTTTATCATCAACTGCCCGATGCGGTTATTTTCCCAAAAGATGACGACCAGATTTCTCAAATAGTTAAACTAGCTAACAGTGCCGGGTTTAATATCGTCCCGAGAGGCGCGGGCACTGGTTTAAGCGGCGGCTCGATACCGGTGGAAAATAGCATTGCATTGGTCATGACGCGCTGGAATCATATTCTCGAAGTTGATAGAAATAATCTAACTGCGTGGGTTGAGCCGGGCGTTGTAACTGGAATTCTTCAAAAAGAAGTCGAGAAATTTGGATTGTTCTATCCACCCGATCCCGGAAGTTTGAATGTGTGCACCATTGGAGGAAACGTTGCAAACAACGCGGGCGGTTTACGGGGATTAAAATATGGCGTTACAAAAAACTATGTTATGGGAATAGAGATGGTTCTTCCCAACGGTGATTTATTAAAAACCGGTGGTAAAAATTATAAAGATGTAGCCGGTTATAATCTTCGCGATTTTATTGTCGGCAGCGAAGGTACGCTTGGAATCATCACAAAAATTTTACTAAAAATAATTCCTAAACCGGCGCGCACTATAACTATGACGGCATATTTTAATAAGTTGGTTAACAGTGCTCAAACGGTTTCCGATATCATAGCAGCTCAAATTACCCCTTCTATGATGGAATTTTTAGATAACACAACGATAAACTGCATAGAGGATTATACTAAAATAGGACTCCCGAGAAATGCAGAAGCGATGCTTTTAATTGAAGTCGACGGTAAAGGCAGTGCAGTTGATGAAGATGCCGCAATTGTTCAATCAATATTCAGAAAAAATAATGCTTCAAATGTTCGTATCACTTCGATTGAAAGCGAAGGTTTAATTTTAAAGACAGCACGACGCAGCGCTTTTAGTGCGCTTGCACGTCGAAGTCCTACAACAATATTAGAAGACGCAACTGTGCCGCGTAGCGAACTTTCTGTAATGATGGAAAAAGTTACAGAAGCTGCAAGAAAATTTGATGTTGTAATCGGAAATTTCGGTCATGCCGGAGATGGTAATCTTCACCCCACATGTTTAACCGATGAAAGAGATATTAAAGAAATTGATAAAGCGCACCGTGCATTCGAGTTTATCTTTAATCAAGCGATTAAACTTGGTGGAACCATCACTGGCGAACATGGAACCGGACTTGCGAAAAAACAATTTCTTGAAAGTGTTGCCGGCATTCCCGGAATAGAAATGATGAAAAAAATTAAGACTTCGATAGATGAAAATAATGTTATCAATCCAGGAAAAATATTTTCAATTAGCCCGCGGTGTGAGGGCTCACTTCCGCACCGGCAGGAACAAATAAAGGATTTTCATTGATGAGGATTTTATTTCTCATTTTACTTTTTTCTTTTTCCACAATTTTATCGGCACAAAGCTACAGCGGCTCTTTTAATTATTATGTCGATTCGTTATTTACATGTTTGAATATCGATACCACGAATTATCCGGTTACAAACCTTTTAGCTGCTAATGTTGCCGACTGGCAATTGTACAAACCTAATGACTTCGATTCTGAGAATAGCTGTTATGGCGATATTCTGATTATGCCAAAAATGGAAATATTTTTGGATGCGGGAGAACTGGAATTTGTTCTGAACAGTGACAGTATTGATTTTCAATTTATGTTTCTTTCGGATAATAATATTAAAGGATCTTTGTACAGGATAGAAACTGATAGTACGATGAAAAGAATGAAACTTGAAAGAATTGGAACAGATATTAATGTGAATTTTGGAGAGGTTATTTCAAAATCATTTTATAATGAAGGATTACTTCGCTGTATGATTAACTTCGAGTGTAAAAAAATTCGAGATATAAATTCTGCGAGATTTTTTTACTACCACGATAAGAAAGTTATAAAAGAAATATTGATTACAGAAAAAGCCGGCGAAGTATTTATCCGGCAGTTTACGGAAGAATAGATGCAAGAATTCAAGCCGAGAAAAACTTTACTGGGCGTTCTGCCTGATGACGATGTGCTTTCTCAATGTATTCACTGCGGGATGTGCCTGGCAACGTGCCCGACGTACGATTTAACTAAACTAGAACGATCTTCTCCAAGAGGAAGAATACAATTAATAAAAGCTGTTGCCCGCGGCGAAATGGATTTATCAAAAATCTTCGCTGAAGAAATGAACTTTTGTCTTGATTGCCAGGCATGCGAAACTGCTTGCCCTGCTGGGGTAAAGTATGGTTTAATGGTTGAAGCCGCGCGTGTCGAAGTTGATAACAGCGATCATATTTCTCCGGTTGCCAAAGCAATTAAAAAGTTTGCGCTAAAAGTGGTCGTTGGCTCCAAACGTAATTTAAAAATATTTTCTAGATTGCTATATTTTTATCAGAACTGGGGATTAAAAAAGATTCTTCATACTACAGGAATTATAAATATCTTTGGCAAAAATCTCGCAGAAATAGATAACCTTGCCCCAAAAGTTTCAAGGAAATTTAGCGATTCATTTTTACCCGAACATTATCAACCAAAAAGTGAGACAAAATATAAAACGGCATTGCTCACCGGCTGTTTGATGAATGTGATGTTTGCCGATGTAAATAAGGACACCCACGAACTGCTTCAAAAAATTGGCTGCAAAATTTATACGCCAAAAGATCAAGTATGCTGCGGTTCTCTTCATGCACATAACGGCGATTTTGAAACTGCTCACAAACTAGCAAAACAATTGATTGATGTTTTCAGTAGGGAAGAATATGATTATTTGATTTCTAACTCTGCTGGCTGTGGAGCCTTCATGAAGGAATATGCACATATATTTAAAAATGATACTCAATATGCCGAACACGCAAAAAATCTCTCATCAAAAGTAAAAGACATCACAGAATTCCTTTCTGAAGAAAATCCCGAATTAATTTATAAGTCAGTAGAGCAAACCGCTACATATCATGATGCTTGTCATCTTGCACATACGCAAAAAATAGTTAATCAGCCGCGGGAAGTTTTAAATAGAGTACCCGGATTAAAAATGATCCCACTCGAAGAATCAACATGGTGCTGCGGAAGCGCTGGCACTTACAATATTATTCAACATGAAACTTCTATGAAAATATTAAACCGAAAGATGGAAAACATTCGTAACACCGGGGCTTCTACCGTAATTACTGGTAATCCCGGCTGCATCCGGCAGATTGAATATGGCGCTGAAAGATTTAATGTTCGAGCAGAAGTTGTGCATCCGGCAACATTACTTAATAGGATTGTTAAATGGAAAGAAACATAGCGCGGCAAGCCGCAATTAAAAATTAAAAATGTATAATGTACAATGTGAAATTAAAAATTGTAAACGCATAAATATTTTGACACAAAAAATCCGTTGACTAACGGATTAGCTAACGCAATTTTGAATCCGTTTGCAAACGGAAATTGAAAAATATTTTTGATTTCGCTGCCGTCTACTTTAGCAGACTGATGTGAATTTCTATTAATAAAAATTTTTGCATTAATAATTTAATTTTTTAATTTTGGCGCTGTTGTTTTAGATAATATTAAATACATCAGTTCAGTTTCTTTTGTGGTTTCGCTTAAGTAGCCACATAAATCCATTTCAATCATATAATAGATATAATAATTAACGGTGTTGCCGCCTCAGCATTTTCGTATAATATTTTCATACGTAAAGAAAGACGGTAATTTTATAGGTATATAATGAAAAATTCTCAACTGGATTATATTCTTAGGATAAGGCTTCCGATTACTATCTTCATTGTAATAACATCTTTTGCCTTAACATATTATATCTCCCGCCCTGAGAGAGACGGGATTGGTAATACTCCGGAACAGCCGATTCAATTTTCGCATAAGCTACACGCAGGTGATATGAAGATGGATTGCAAGTATTGTCACACTGGTGTTGATAAAACAAGACATGCAATGATTCCCGCCGTTGGTACTTGCATGAACTGCCACACAATTGCAAGAAAAGATAGACCACAAATTCAGTTACTTAAAACATATTATGATGAAGGAAAACTACTTCCGTGGAAGCGAGTGCACAAAGTACCGGATTATGCATATTTTAACCACAGCGTTCATGTTAATAAAGGAATTGACTGCACCGCATGCCATGGTGAAGTTACACAAATGGAGATAATTGGGCAGGTTAGTTCGTTTACTATGGGAAGTTGTCTTGATTGCCACAAAAATGTTCATGACAAATTGCCGGAGTTGAAGAGCATCAATAAAGGTCCTAATAATTGTTATGCATGTCATCGTTAATCGGAGAAAAATGTAAATGTTTGATAAACTTACGAACCAAAACAAAATTAAAAGAAGCAGCTTTTTTGCATCTACCGGCTTAGCCGCAACTGGTTTTTTTGTTGCAATTAGTTTACCATTTAAACTTTTTGGGAAAAACGGAATTTCGAAAAATGAAAAAGTTACTGTTCAAATCAATCCTGACGCCGTTAGTAGAAAAAAAATAGGTGAAACGAATGCCTGAGACGAAAGATGAAAAAGTAAACCAATCAGTCAAAGCCGATCCGAACTATTGGAGAAGTTTTGAAGAATTGCACAGAGATCCTAAAATGATTGAACAGAGCCATAATGAATTTCAGCAAAGCGTAACTGACGAATTTGATCCTAAAAAATTATCCTCATTCTCAAGAAGAAAATTTCTTGCTCTCCTTGGCGCTTCCGCTGCTCTTGCCGGAACCGGTTGCAACGATTATCCTGACAGGGGCGAGATAATTCCTTACAATATAAAACCAGATGAAGTTACGCCGGGCATTGCCAATTACTATGCTTCAACCGCGGCATGCGAACATGGCTGCGGAATTCTTGTTAGAACAAGAGAAGGCAGACCAATAAAAATTGACGGCAACCCCGACCATCCGGTCTCTAAAGGAAAAGTATGCACACAGGCTCAAGCCAGTATACTCGATTTGTATAATCCTGAACGATTAAAAAACCCGTTGAAGTTGGGTGGTTCCGGATTGTATGTAGAAATTTCATGGGAGAATGTTGATAAAGAAATTATTCAAATATTAAATAGTAGGGGGAGTAGGGAAGTAGCGGTTGTTTCGGGAAGAATTGTTTCGCCCACAGCAAAAAAGCTTTTTGATGAGTTCGCACAAAAATATAATGCGAAAATATACCCTTACGAATTGTTTAATGAATCCTTACGGAACCGGGCATGGCAAAAATCTTACGGCGGCGGTTTATATCCGCAGATAAAATGGGATGAAGCAAAAATAATAGTTAATCTTGAATCCGATTTTCTTGGAAGTGAAGGCAACAGAATTGAAAACGCAAGGTTATTTGCACAGGGCAGAGATGTGAATAATATTAATAACTTTAATCGCCTTTATGTAATAGAAGGCAACATGTCTTTAACTGGCCTGAATGCGGATTATCGCCTGAGGCTTCGTCCAGATGCACAGCATGAATTTGCATCAGCATTGTTGAAGGCTGTTAATGGAAGCATGAGTGAGTTAAATTCATTTTCGAAAAAATTTGATCTAAGCGAAGCTGCATTAAGATCATTAGTAAAAGACTTAAAGCAAAACTCCGGTAAAGCAATCGTATATGCAGGAAGTACGCTTAGCGAAGAAGTTCATTTTACCGTCAACGCAATAAACGAAGCTTTGGGTTCAACTTCCCTTTATAACCGCCAGGCAGTGGAACTGTATCCTTTAATTTCTTCCGGAGATTTGGTTTCACTTATTAATTCGATGAACAGCGGGCGCGTTGCCGCTGTTATTCATTTCGATTCAAATCCCGTTTATCATTTTCCTAAAGATCTAGGTTACGAATCCGCGCTTAAAAAAGTTACTGCAGTCATTTCCATGACGGAAACAAATAACGAATCTGCAGCTTTAAGTAATTATATTCTGCCAATTAATCATCCTCTCGAATCATGGGGCGATAATAAAACACGCGCAGGTTTTATCTCTTCACAGCAGCCTGTAATTGCGCCGCTTTTCAACACAAGACAAAAAGAGGCTATACTGCTCAACTGGGTTAACGGAGATGCAAAAAAGTATAATGACAAAATCTATCATGAATATTTAATGAACAACTGGCAAAGTTCGGTTTTTACACCAGTTTCTGCGGATTCAAACTTCAAACAATTTTGGTCAAATGCTTTGCATGACGGAGTTGTGATAACGAATGAATCTTCATCTTCTTCGCTGTCATTCAATTCTTCAGGTGAAACGAGTCCGAAGCTTGTTGATTTAAATTCTTTCGTTGTTGCTTTGAAACCGGCTTATTCAACCGTCGATGGCAGATACGCTGATAATGGCTGGCTTCAAGAGCTTCCACATCCTGTCTCCAAAATTACGTGGGATAATTACGCAGCCATCTCGCGCTTAACAGCCGATGAACTTGGAGTAAAAAACAACGATGTGATTGATATAAAAGCCGGCGGGGAAAGTTTTTCTATCCCGGTATTTATTCAACCCGGCTCAGCCGATAGAACTATCACGATTGAACTTGGTTACGGCAGAGAAAAATCCGGAGTTGTTGGCTCGGGCGTTGGCTTTAATGCAATTGTTTTGATGAGCGGTCAGAGCGGAACTTCACCATGGATTTTTAAAGCTTCAGTTTCCAAAGGTACAGGAAGTTACGAACTGGTTACCGCTCAGGAACATCATGTATTTGATGATGAACGCACAAAAGATGCAGCACAGAAGAGAGGAATAATTAGAGAAGGAACTGTTGAGGAATATAAAAAACATCCTCATTTTCTTCATAAAGAAGGGCACGAACTTTTCTCAATATACGGCAGCCAAACTAATATGGAATACACCGGTTTGAAATGGGGAATGGCGATTGATCTGAACAAATGCCTCGGCTGCGGCGATTGTGTTATTGCATGTAATTCGGAAAATAATATTCCGGTAGTGGGTAAAGATCAGGTTGCTAAAGGAAGAGAAATGCACTGGCTGCGAATCGACCGTTATTATTCCGGTTCGGAAAACGAACCGAAAGCAAGCACACAGCCGATGCTCTGCCAGCATTGCGACCACGCGCCTTGCGAAAATGTCTGCCCCGTAGTAGCTACAACTCATAGCCCCGATGGATTAAATCAGATGGTTTATAACCGATGCGTGGGCACGCGATACTGTTCAAACAACTGTCCTTATAAAGTTAGAAGATTTAACTTCTTTAATTTCAGAGATCATTTTAAAGATGGTTATCAGGAGGCAAACGTTTTTAATTTAATTTATAATCCCGAAGTAACAGTTCGTTCGCGCGGGGTTATGGAAAAATGTTCTTTCTGTATTCAAAGAATTATGGAAGCCCGTGAAGATGCAATTGAGCATAATCGCACAATTGTTGGAAGCGATGTTAAAACCGCCTGCCAGGAATCATGCCCAACATCAGCCATAAAATTTGGGGATGTTAATGATAAAGAAAGTGAATTTGCAAAATTTAGAAATCACCAACTCGGTTATTATGTGCTCGAAGAATTAAATGTGCGCCCAAATGTAACTTACATTGCAAAGCTAAGAAACACCCACTCGGAGGAAGCGTAAGTGAATATTGATTATACAATAGAAGCCCCGGTTGTTGAAGGGCGCCTAACACTTGGAGATATTGAAAGGCTTGTTGCAGCTCCCATGGAAAGCAAGCCTGATAAAAAATTTTATATAGCGTTAAGCATATCAGGAACGTTTCTTTTAATCGGCGCTGTCTTACTTGCAATGAGTTTTTACAAAGGAGTCGGGCTTTGGGGCAACAATCAACCGGTGGGTTGGGGTTTTCCAATCGTTAATTTTGTGTTCTGGGTTGGTATCGGGCATGCAGGAACATTAATCTCTGCGATCTTATTTTTACTCAGGCAAAAATGGAGAACCGGCATTGCTCGCTTTGCCGAGGCGATGACAATTTTTGCTGTGATGTGCGCTGGTGTTTTTCCAATTATTCATACCGGGCGTCCATGGCTTGCAGGTTATCTGATGCCGTATCCCAATCAGCATGGGTTGTGGGTTAATTTTACTTCTCCGCTTGTATGGGATGTGTTTGCCGTTTCAACCTATTTTACCGTATCACTCGTGTTTTGGTACATTGGATTGATTCCGGATTTTGCCGTAATGCGGGACAGAACAACTGCAAAAATAAGAAAGACAATTTATTCCATTTTTTCACTCGGTTGGAGAAACTCTCACCGCAATTGGCAGCATTATGAAAAAGCATACATGCTGCTTGCTGGCTTCGCAACTCCGCTGGTTTTATCGGTTCATACTATTGTTAGTTTCGACTTTGCAGTCTCAATAGTTCCCGGTTGGCACACAACAATATTTCCGCCTTACTTTGTGGCAGGCGCAATATTCTCAGGTTTTGCAATGGTAGTTACTGTTTTAATTTTTGTAAGAAAGATTTTCGATCTGGAAAAAATTATCACATTAAATCATCTTGAAAAAATGACCAAAGTTATTCTCGCTACAGGTTTGATGGTTGGTTACGCTTACGGGATGGAATTTTTTATTGCCTGGTACAGCGGCGTTCAAGTTGAACAATTTGTTTTCATCAACAGAGCATTTGGTCCCTATGCATGGGCATATTGGATTATGGTAAGCTGCAATGTGATTATCCCACAGTTATTTTGGATTAAAAAAATCCGGCGTTCAATTCCTGCAATGCTTGTAATAGTAATCCTTGTTAATGTAGGTATGTGGTTCGAAAGATTTGTAATCACCGTAACTTCGCTCCATAGGGATTTTCTACCCTCAAGCTGGGGTTATTATACTCCTACAATTTATGACATTGGAATTTTACTCGGCAGTTTCGGACTCTTTTTTACGTTGGTAATTTTGTTTACAAAAGCGCTGCCGGTTGTTTCAATTTCCGAAATAAAAGCAGTTGCCGAAGGCGCACAGCCGAATCATGGAGGCGCACACTAATGAAAGAGAAAAAAGTTTACGGCTTAACCGCCCTGTTTGATACTCCGGATAGAATTATTGATGCTGTGAAAAAAATAAGCAGCGACGGTTACAAAAAGTTTGATGTGCATACTCCTTATCCACTCCACGGAATGGATGGCGCGATGAAATTAAAACCGAGCAAACTCGGGTATATTACACTCGTCTTCGGATTGAGCGGTGCGCTGTTTGCTCTGTTGTTTATGTTTTGGGCAATGTCGATCGATTATCCAATGGTGATAGGCGGAAAGCCATTCTTTGCTTTGCCGGCTTTCATACCAATAACATTCGAGTTGACGGTGCTGCTTGCAACTCTGTCTACAGTGATAGGAATGTTAACTTTCTTTTTCAGTTTCCCGAGCAATAATCATCCGCTGATAGGCTCAGATTATATGCGCTCAGTTTCGGCTGATAAGTTTGGAATTTCAATTGAGGCGGAAGATGAAAAATTTGACGATATTCAAATCCGCGCTTTGTTTAGCAAACTTGGAACAATTCAAATTGAAGAAATTTATTACCCCGATACTGAAACATTTCCGATGTTCCAAAAGAAATTCATTTTGTTCCTTTTAGTCATCGCTATTCTAACCGGCGGAACAACTTATTTTGTACTTAATAAACTTTTATTTATGCAGCCTTTCAACTGGATGATGACGCAGGATAAATTAATTCCACAAGAGAGAAGTGAATTTTTCAGTGACGGCTTTGGTATGAGAGTTCCGGTAGACGGAACTGTAGCTCGTGGTTTTCTTCCCTACGAATTTAAAGGCGAAGTTAATCCGGCTTCATTTCTTTCAAACCCGATTCTTCTCACAAAAAAATCGATACTGTTCGGACAACAAAAATTCCTAACGTTTTGCTCTCCATGTCATGGAAATTTCGGTGATGGTGACAGCCGTCTGCGCGGACAATTCCCCAATCCGCCAACTTTGCATTCAAATAGAGTTAAAGAAATGCCGGATGGTCAGATTTTTCACATCATTAATAATGGGCAAAATATTATGCCTTCTTACTCTTCGCAAACAACAGTAGAAGAAAGATGGGCTATTGTAAATTATATTCGGGTTCTTCAAAGAGCTAAGAATGCAACTCAATCGGATTTAGAAGAAATTAAAAAGGAGTCTGCAGCTAATGGCAAATAGAGTTTTAGAATATCAAAAAAAAGATTTGCCGCAGAACATGAGCAAACTTGGTTGGGCTTTATTTGCAATCGGCGCACTTGCAGGCGTTGCGGCTTTTTATGTAGACAACACAAGGGCGGCGTATAATTATTTAATTGCTTATATGTTTATCATGAGCGTCGGTGTCGGCTCATTATTCTTAATTGCTCTTGAGTATGTTGCCGGCGCTGATTGGAGCGTGCCATTTAGAAGATTGATGGAATTTTTTGCAGCGCTTGTTCCTTTAATGTTTATACTTATAATTCCACTTTTATTCAACTTGAACGAATTATTCCCCTGGATGAATAAAAAATTAGTTGAAGGGGATGCTATATTAACTGGCAAAGCGCCCTATTTAAATTCTACTTTTTTCATTATTCGTGTCTTTGGCATTTTACTTTTGTGGACGCTCTTCTTCTATCTGTTTACACGTAATTCAATGAATCAGGATTCAACGAAAGATCAGAAGTTCACAAAACGTAACATTATTATTTCGGCTATTTTTATACCGGTATTTGCAATTACATTAACCATGTCCTCTGTTGACTGGATGATGAGCCTTGAACCTCACTGGTTCTCAACCATTTTTGGAGTTTATTATTTTTCAGGAACTATGCTTGCCGCTCTTGCAACTTTAACTTTAGCAGTTATCTTCTTAAATGAAAAAGGCTATTTCGGAAAACTTTTAATTCCAGACCATCTGTACAGCCTTGGCGCGTTACAATTTGTTTTCATAAACTTTTGGGGATATATAGCGTTTTCACAATATCTCCTTATCTGGTATGCAGATTTACCCGAGGAAACTGTATGGTTCCTCCACCGCTGGAGCGGAAGCTGGGCATTTGTTTCAATATTTTTAATTATCGTTCATTTTGTTGTCCCTTATTCAATTTTACTTTCGCAGCCGGCTAAAATGGATGCTAAGAGATTAAAAATTGCAAGCATCTGGATTTTGTTTGCGCATATTCTTGATTTGTACTGGCTAATTATGCCTAACATGAATGAAGGCAAAAGTGGAGGCGCTGTATTTGGTTGGATTGAGATTGCCTTCCCGGTTGCGCTTGTAGGATTAATATTAGTTGTTTTTAATATTCGAGCAAGAAATAAAAACATTATTCCGGTTGGCGATCCGAAGATTGAACGCGGTTTGAATTTTAGATTATAGAGTAAATAAAAAGTGAAAAGCTTGCGCTGAGCTTGTCGAAGCGTAGAAAGAAGAAAGTGGAAAATTGTGATGAAAACTTTCTCTTTCTTTTTGTAGAACGGTTAAAGTTAGCATAATAATAAATCCGGTTACACAGGTTTTATAATGAATAATAATCCGATGAAAAAACAATTGCAAATATTACTTGATGATAAGACAAAGCTGTTTGGATTGCTTTATCCATACGTACTGATTATCGGGATAACCTTAGGAGCGTATTTTGTTTTGAGTTTGAATGATATCGCCAGGCAGAATGTACCTCCCAAAATAGTTGACACAACCGCTCAAGAGACTGATTTGAAATTAGTTGAAGCTAAATCAGTCCCTGCGGTAGATATTAAAACGGTTTCTCAGCCTTCCCAGGAATTGCTAAAACTCGGTAAAGAAACATTTCAAAAATTATGCGTTTCCTGCCACGGCGAAAACGGTGCAGGTATCGGACCCGCATCAACAGGACTAAACCCGGCGCCGCGTAATTTTACATCGGGCGATAATTGGAAGAACGGTTCATCCATAACAGGAATATTTACGACGCTCCAGGAAGGATTTGCAAACAGCGCCATGGTTGCTTATGATTATCTCACTACTAACGAAAAATTTGCATTAGCACATTATATTCGGAACGAGTTTGTGAAAAATGCGCCGGTTGAAACTGATGATGATATAGCAGCGTTAGACCAAACATACAATTTATCGGCAGGCACAGAAACTCCTGCACAAATACCGGTTGCAGCGGCAATGAACATGATGGATAAAGAACATTCTAACGAAGCAAGTATCTACACCAAACTTAAGCAGAAGATTAAAAATGAAACTGTAGAAGGTGCAATATTGTTTGATAGAGTAACCAACAATTATGTGAGCGTAATTTCTTTGCTTGTTAAATCAAATTCGTGGAGGAGTAGTCCATCATCGTTAAACAGTTTTTTGCAGAATAATGTTGGCAGGTTAGGTTTTAAAAGAACTGTGTTTAGCTTATCCGTGCAAGAGCTTGACACGTTGTATAATTATTTGAAAAATAACATTGTGCTGTAAAACGGAATTTTCAATTAGGAATTAAAAATTAAAAATTAAAAATTAAAAATTAAAAAATAGAAATTTGTTAATCGTTCGGATTCAATATCAATACAGCATGACAATATCAGAAAAGAATATTTATGTTTATTAGAAACATGCAGGTTTTATTTTTAATTCTTATGCTTGTGGTAAATTTATTTTCTGCCGCCCAAGATAAAATTGACGTTGGCATTGATGAGCAGTTGGGAAAGAAAATTCCTCTTGGTCTTACTTTTACTGATGAAAACAATAACCTGGTTTCGTTGAAGGAACTTGTAACAAAACCAACTGTTCTGGCTTTTGTTTATTACAACTGCCCGGCAATCTGCACTCCGCTTATGATTGAGTTAGCTGAAGTAACAGGTAAATCGGACTTAGTGCCCGGCGAAGATTACAATATCGTTACTTTAAGCATGGATGAAAGAGAAACTTACACTGATGCGGCGGGTAAAAAACAAGATATTGTTAGAGGATCGGAGCTGGAATACCCCGGCAGTTCATGGACGTTTTTAACCGGTGACAGCACAAGCATAAAGCAGCTTGCCGATGCAGCTGGATTTTATTTCCAAAGAAAAGGAGATCAATTTCTTCATACCGGCGCATTAATTTTTATTGATAAAACTGGAAAAATTACACGTTATCTTTTCCCGGGTTATTCTGATAAATATGGTTTTGCTATTCTCCCTTTTGATTTTAAAATGGCAATAAGCGAAACTGCACAAGGAAAAGAAATGCCGACAATATCGAGAGTCCTTCAGTATTGTTTTAGTTACGACCCGGAAGGGAAAACTTATGTTCTAAATGTAACCAGAATATCCGGCGCTGTGATAATAGTTTTTGCTGCAATATTTGTTATCTATTTAACTTTTTCCAAAAAGAAAAAGAAAATCTAAATTCGTAAATCGAGGTTTTATTTATGGTAAGTGATTTAGTGGATGTAAAAAATAATGGTTCGGAGCCGAGTTTTCTCAAGTACGCCGGGAAGGGGAGAGGATTAAAATCCTGGATATTCTCTGTTGACCACAAACGCATTGGAATTATGTATTTAATTTCAACGCTTTTGTTTTTTGCAGTGGGAGTTACTTTTGGATTTCTGATGAGGCTCGAACTTTTTGCCCCCGGCAGAACAATTATGGATCCTCAAACCTATAATTCAATTTTTACGCTTCATGGCGTAATTATGATTTTCCTTTTTATAATTCCCGGACTGCCTGCTGTGTTTGGTAATTTCTTTCTTCCAATTTTAATAGGCG
>MNYQ01000037.1:0-10916 GCA_001873185.1 Ignavibacteria bacterium CG2_30_36_16
GGGGATAAAAAACTGCTCATTATTGATGAGGCGCAAAAAATCCCGGAGATTGGAAACATCTTGAAATTAATGGTTGATGGAATTGATGACCTAAAAATAATCGCGACAGGGTCCTCTGCTTTTGATCTTCAAAATAAAGCGGGCGAACCATTAACCGGCAGAAAAATTACTCTTAACCTCTATCCCTTATCAGAAAAAGAACTGTTCGTCTTGGAACCGATTGTAAACAGGAAGGATAATTTGCAAGCCAGGTTAATCTTCGGTAATTACCCTGAGAGTTACAATCTGAATTCTTTTGAAGACAAATTAATTTATCTAAATGATTTAATTACATCGTATTTACTGAGAGATATTCTGACTTTTGAAAACATAAAAAATTCTTCAAAATTAATAAATCTGTTACGACTTATTGCCTTTCAAATCGGAGGTGAAGTTTCTTTACACGAACTAGCAAAACAACTACAGCTAAGCAGAAATACGGTTGAGAAATATCTTGATTTGTTAACTAAAGTTTTTATTCTTTTTAAACTTGATGGTTATAGTGGGAATCTTAGAAAAGAAGTCGTAAAAAGTTCGAAATGGTATTTTTACGATAATGGTGTAAGGAACGCTGTCATAGCTAATCTGAATCCTCTAAACTTTAGAAACGATCTCGGCGCATTATGGGAGAATTATATGATAAGCGAAAGGATGAAATATCAAAGTTACAGCGGAATGATTGTGAACAACTATTTTTGGCGAACATACGACCAGCAGGAAATAGACCTGGTTGAAGAAAGAGAAGGAAATCTTTTTGCTTATGAGATGAAGTGGAATGAATCGAAAGTTAAAATTCCAACAGCCTGGCAAAAAGCCTATCCGGAGGCGCAGTTTAAAGTGATAACACAAGAAAATTATTTTGATTGGATCGGGGGATAGTTAACTTCGTCAAAAGCAACCTTGAAGGTTACGAAAATGTAAACATTAAAGTGATACTACCCGGTTCATCAACATTATAAATTCAAAATGGATTGAATGAGTCTTTAGCCGGAAGGTTTGAACCGCTAAAAATGTATCATTGGCGTTAACCGAAATGCTGTCTGCTTTTAGCGAAAGCGAAGAACAACATGTGTGGTTTGGCGGTTATCCCGGTTCCGTAGATTTGATAAAAGATGAAAAGATCATATCAGGCATACATTAATTGAAACAACGATCTCGAAAATATTCTGCTTCAGACACGGAAAGATAAACCATCCTTACTCAAAAACCCGTCCACCTTTTTCTTTTTCACAATCTCTCAAAAACTATTTCTCATTGTTTTCTTTAGTTAAAAATATTGTTTGAGTTGGAAAAGCGAACTCAATACCGCGCGCCCGAAATTCACTATAAATTGCAATATTAATTTCCTGTTGAATATCCATATATTTCGCATAATCCGATCCAAGCACAAAGTATACAAAATCAAAGTTCAAACTAAAGTCGCCGAAAGAAGAAAAATGACCGCGATCGAATGCCGTGTCCGTCTGCGATTCAATTATTTTCTTTACGATGATTGGTATTTCCGCCACCAGTTCCGGAGATGTTTGATAAACCACACCAAGCTTAAAAACAGCCCGCCGTCTTTCCATCTTTTTAAAATTATGTAAACGGGAATTAGTTAAATCGGTATTTGAGAAAACAAGCTGCTCGCCGTCAAGTGAGCGCACGCGGGTAGTTTTCAATCCAATATACTCAACCGTTCCGCGTTTATCGCCAGTAACTATGAAGTCGCCAATCTCAAACGGTCGGTCGAAAAAAATTACAAAGTAACTGAACAAATCACCGAGTATAGCCTGCGCAGCAAGCGCAATAGCGATGCCGCCGATACCGAGTCCGGCGATTACAGTTGTAACATTAAAACCAAGATTATCTAACAGAAAAACAAAACCAAATACCCAAACGAATGCCGAGGCGATGGCTGTTATTCCTTTAAATTGTTTAGCTTTTATTTCCCCGCCGCTTTGACTTACAAGATAGGCATTCATTGAAAATTTTAAAGTAGAAGTAATTACTCTTATAGTAAAAAACGTTATAATGATCGCAGAGAAAATGTGGATCCATTTTTCTGCTTTGGGGTGAATAGTTAATGTATTTAAAGCTAAATAGAAAACACCATAATACAGAAGCGGTATTATTGTTTTTTCTACTCCACGGATTACAAAATCATCGAGTTGTGTTTCGGTACTTTCAGCCCATTTCTTTATTCTGCCCAAAACTAATTTTGCAAATATTTTTATTAAAGCTAAACCCAGCACGAGCGTGCCAAGCGCCATTAAATATTGTTGAACCGAGTTTTCAAAATATATTTGATCTAAAAATTCACGCATTAATCAAAACCTCTAATTGAATATAAAAACTGTTGATGCTATCAGACTGAGTATCTTTTAATAATATCTTCCGGT
The DNA here is from genome assembly GCA_001873185.1 of Ignavibacteria bacterium CG2_30_36_16. Classification (GTDB taxonomy): domain Bacteria; phylum Bacteroidota; class Ignavibacteria; order Ignavibacteriales; family Ignavibacteriaceae; genus CG2-30-36-16. The sequence goes on from MNYQ01000037.1 coordinate 2,421, forward strand.
ATCCGGGTGGCTCTTCCGCTTCGTAAAGATATCATAGTATACAAAATAAATCCGTCGGCGGCAACCTTACCCGATTCTTTTAGCACAATCCAAAAATTTACTCTGGATTGTGCTGCGGCAATTTCCACCAACTGAGTGCGCACAACAATTTTGTCGGATAGTTTTAATGCTTTTTTGTAATTAATTGTTGTTGAAGAGACCACCCAGTTAAAACCCCGCTCGTGAAATTCAGCCATCGACATTTTGTAGTTATTAATCATCTGCTCATAGCGGGCAGCTAGAACATAGTCGAGAAATTTTGTGTTGTGAACGTGTTGGTTAGAATCAATATCGTCAGGGCGAATTTTTATTTCAGTTTCGAAAATTGAATATTCCATAAACTTTCATGCGGTAATAATTTTTAAGTACTGCAAAATACTAAAGTTTTATTTTTTATAAAGCGAACAAATGCCCGCGGAGGCAAATTAGCAGGGAACTTATTAAACGAAAAATTTATTTCAGTTAATAACTCACCTTACGCAGAAGTCTGAAATTGTATTGTAAATCGAAGCGAAGCTTCGATAATCCGTTAGCTAACGGACTTCGTACAACAATTTTTGCGTAAGGTGAGTTAATAATTTCAATATTGCTTACACAAATGAAGGTGATTTATTCAATCATGGCTGCAGAACTCTGGATAATGATCACAAATCAACAAAATTTTTAAGCAAAGTTAATCCAGCTTGACCCGATAGTTCGGGATGAAACTGTACGCCGAAGTATTTTCCATATTCTATTGAAGCAGAAAATGGGATTCCGTTTTCGGAGATGGAAGTGGAATAATCATCAACAGGAATATAATAGCTATGTTCAAAATAAAATTTTTCGCCGCTCGTTATACCGTTAAACAGAAGGCTTTGTTTTATTAATTCCACCGATTTCCATCCTCTATGTGGAACGTGCATTTTTGGCGAAACGAATTTTTCAACACGCCCGGGGAAAATTCCCAGAGCGGCTACGTTCCCTTCGGTAGAAAAGTTGCACATTAACTGCATCCCCAAACCGATTCCAAGCATCGGCTGCTTTATCATTCGAAGAGCAGAAAACAGATTATTCAAATGGAGTTTGCGCATCGCCAATGACGCAATACCCGCGCCGGGAAAAATTATTTTATCAGCATTACAAATAAAGATTTCATTGTTAGAAATTTTATATTCTGCGTGTAATTTTTCGAGAGAAGCCGCAACAGCCTCAACTTCACCAGTACCGCAATCAACAAGCGCTATCATAAAACCCCTTTTGTTGAAGGAGGTCTCTGTTTGTTCCAATCATCTATATCGTTAACTTCAAAATATTTTATTAAGCGATAAATAATTAAAAAATTCCTTTGTTAAATTCATCTCTACACAAGGGCATGGCAATAATAGTCCCAACCTTCCGATCGGGAGAAAAAAAACACAAAGCAGATAATAGTTTAGCCTATTTTAAAAAGGCAGTCAAGTTGAGCGAAATTAAAAAATCGCTTCCAACGTTTGGTAATTGGAGTGCATTTTTTCTACCGCCGAATCTATAGCGTCGTATTTTTCATGTTGAAGCAAATCTTTCAAATCCTTTGCCGAGGATAGCAAATCCTCTGCGGCGGAAATAAAATCGTCCTGTTTGTTTTCCAGTCGTTTCGACAATTTAGCCTTAGTAATGGCTTCGGATTTAATAACGAGTCCATCGCCGAGTAATTTAATTTTATCGTATTGTTTTTCCGGCAAATAATAGTGATAGATTACGTACATATCTTTATGAAATTCATCAACCTCTTTTAAAACCGGACGAACTATTCTTACAAGATTTTCATAAAAAGAGTGAAGTTTTTCGGCTGCCTTTAACAATACTTCATCATCGGTTCCGCTAACTGCAGTGTTAAATTCTTCAACCGAAGTTTTAAATTCGTTCACACCATTATTCCAACTGTCAAGTTTATCACGCAAAATTCCCGGAAGTTCGGCGGCAAAAATTTTTGAAGCGCCTTCGTTAACATCCTCAAGATATCCGCGCAAAGCGGCATAATCTTTTTCGGGGTAAGCAGAGTGCCAGATTGGATAAATTACTTCGTGAAAACCGGAAAGTTCCGGGATGGAACTATCTAATTCGTGTTCCTGCTGAGCGGTTAAACCGAAAGTGAACAGCAGAAAAAAAGACAACAAATAAAAAACATTTTTTTTCATAAGATTTTCCTGGAAAAATTAATCAAAATCCTCGCATCAAAATTAGAATTTATAATCTGAGAATGCAAAAGAACATTAAATTGAAGTATCTATTTTTTAAGGCAGATATCTTCATAAAAAAAAATTTGAGAAGCCTGTCCGCCTATTTGTCTACTGTTTTAGAGTAGGTTTATTTACTATATTTCAGCCATTAAATTATTCAATTAATAACAACTTAATTTTAGTTTTAAAAAAGGTTTTGTTATAAATTGTTCTAAAATACAATTTTATCATTTTAAGAATAAAAAATAGACCAGCCGGGGCAATTGCTGTCCCATTCGGGAGAGAGGAAAGTCCGAACTTCGCAGAACAGGATGCCGGGTAACGCCCGGGAGTTAGAAGCGTAAGTTTTTAACTACGGAAAGTGCCGCAGAAAATATACCGTCCCGCGTTAGCGGGATAAGGGTGAAATGGCAGGGTAAGAGCCTACCGCGGTAATGGTAACATTGCCGGTCCCTTTTGGGATTTCGCTTAACGGCGGAACAAGGCAAACCCCATCCGAAGCAAGGTCAAGCAGGAAGTCTTTCCACTTTTGTGGAACAAGGTTGTTCGCCCTGCACGGCTTCCGGGTAGACCGCTTGAGGTATGAAGCAATTCATATCCTAGATAAATAATTGCCTTCCCTGCTTGCAGGGGATACAGAATTCGGCTTATACGGTTGTTCTATTTTTTTGTTCTTTTATTTTTAGGTTTTAACAATATGTTGCTGAAACGTTGGAAAATAAGAGAAGGTATCGACGATTACACGGTAAAGTCGCTCGCAGATTCATTGAATATTTCCGAAGTTCTTGCACGGCTGCTTGTTTTAAGGGAAATAAAAACTTTCGCACAGGCTAAATACTTCTTCCGACCTTCACTCGAATCACTTTACGATCCGTTTTTGATGGACGGCATGGAAACCGCTACCACAAGGGTTATAACCGCACTTACAGAAAACGAATTAATTACAATTTACGGCGATTACGATGTAGATGGCACATGTTCAACAGCATTGCTGTATATGTTTCTCAAAGAACTCGGCGCCAATGTTGAATATTATATTCCCAAGCGGTTAACCGAAGGCTACGGGCTTTCAATGCAGAGTATAGATTTCGTTAAAGAACGCGGAACCGATCTTTTAATTACAGTTGACTGCGGCATTACCGCCATTGAAGAAACAGAATATGCAAACACTCTCGGTATGGATGTTATTATTTGCGATCATCATCAGCCGAAAGAGGAACTTCCACCAGCGCTTGCCCTACTTGATCCGTTGAAGCCGCAATGTAATTATCCTTTTGGATATCTATCCGGCGCTGGCGTCGCATTCAAACTTGCTCAGGGTGTTTCGGAAAGAATAGGAAAGAGAAATCTCCCTTTAAAATATCTCGATCTCGTTGCGCTTGCGGGCGCTGCAGATATAGTTCCCTTGATAGATGAAAACCGCGTCCTGGTTAAAGAAGGTTTTAATCTTATTAATGAAAACCCGCGCCCGGGAATTCTTGCTTTAGTAAAAATAAGTAATATGGAACCGGGTAATCTTACGAGCGGTCAGGTTGTCTTTACGATTGCTCCGCGCATTAATGCGGTGGGAAGACTTGGCGATGCCGAAAGAGCCGTCGAATTATTGATAACAGAGGATATCGAGAAAGCCGTTGAACTTGCGCAAGTGCTTGAGTCCGAAAATATTGAACGCCGCAAAATTGATGAAGACACTTTTGAACGCGCTTTAGACTTTGTAGAAAGCACATTAGATCTCGACACCGATATTCCGATAGTTCTTCACGCAGAGAACTGGCATCCCGGTGTTATCGGAATTGTTGCTTCCCGTTTGGTTGAAAAATATTACCGCCCAACAATTATGCTTACTACCGTTGACGGCGTTGCTAAAGGCTCTGCCCGAAGTATTTCAAACTTCAATATTTACGAAGCGCTAAAAAAGTGCGAGGATTTACTTATTCATTTTGGAGGACATCAGGCAGCTGCAGGGCTTGCTGTTGAAATTGAAAACCTCGAAGAGTTTAAAACAAAATTTAAACAGGTTGTAAAAGAATCATTAACCGAAGAAGATCTCCATCCGGAAGTTATGATCGATTCTAAAATAAAATTTTCGGAGATTACTCCGAAGTTTTTTAGAATAATAGATCAATTTTCTCCCTTTGGTCCCGGCAATATGCGTCCTGTTTTTTTTGCAGAAAATGTTGAAATGGTCTCTTCACCGCGAATAGTTGGAAATAATCACCTGTTAGTTTGTTTTAGGCAGAATGGTTCGGATAAGACGTTTGACTGCATAGGTTTTAATCTCGGCGAATATTTTAATAAAATAATTCAACCGGATGTTGCTCTCGATATTGTTTTTACAATCGATAAAACTGTCCGCGACGGAAGAACCTTTCCGCAGTTTAGACTAAAAGATATTTTAGTAAAAGAAAAATCACCCGAAATGGAAAGTGCAAAAACGGCTTAAATGTTATTCGTTATAAAAAATAAACCGGAAGATATTTTGCAATGATAATTTTCGGCGTGGATCCCGGCACAAATTTTACCGGCTGCGGAATTATTAATTTTACTAAAAACCAGTTTACACACGTGTTTAACGGTTTAATAAAATTAAAGCCTTCGCAGCCAATCCATTTCCGACTTGAAATTATTTATGATGAATTAGACCGGCTCATAAAACTTTACCGCCCTGATGAGTTTAGTATTGAAACTGCTTTTTACGGAAAGAATGTTCAGTCCGCAATGAAAATTGGTTATGCACGCGGCGTATCAATTCTTGCTGCCGTACACAACAAAGTTCCTGTAAGCGAGTATTCGCCGAGAGAAATAAAAAAATCTCTCGTTGGTAACGGCGCCGCTTCCAAAGAGCAGGTTAGTTTTATGATTAGAACGCTTCTCGAATTAAAAGAAGAAAAAATGAGATTTGATGAATCGGATGCGCTTGCCGTAGCGATGTGTCATGCATTCAGGTTTAAAATGCCGACGAAAAAAAGCAAAGACTGGAAAACTTTTGTAGAAGCGTTTCCCGAGAGAGTAATTGAATAGATAATTTATTTTACGACGAAAAAACTTTAAGAAAACAAGCACGTTACTATTTAATTAAAGACGATTTATAAAATGATAGGACATCTTTCAGGCAAAATAATTTCTGCCAAACCCACAAAAATTCTTCTTGATGTTAACGGCGTAGGATATTCCGTTAACATTACGATAAGCACATTCGAAAAAATTTCCGATCTTGATACGGCATCTTTATTTATATATACAAATGTTAAGGAAGATTCAATTACGCTGTTTGGTTTTTTTACTGATGCCGAAAAAGAGATGTTCGAACTGCTGATAAGCGTTAATGGCGTGGGTCCGAAAACTGCACAAAGTTTGCTTTCGGGAATTTCCGTTCAAGATTTGAAGAGCGCAATTAAAACTTCGGACGTATCACGAATTATTGCTGCGCCCGGTATAGGCAGAAAAACAGCAGAAAGGCTCGTTCTCGAACTTCGTTCTAAAGTTGATAATATTTCGGGCGAAGGTATTTTTAGCGAAGCCCACAGCGTTAACAGCGAAGCAGTTGCTGCACTTACCACTCTCGGGTATAATCAAAAAATAGCAGAAAATGTAGTCCGGAATATTTTAACATCTGCCCCGGATGTAACGTTAGAAGACTTAATAAGAAAAGCGCTTGCGCATTTTTCTCAGTAATTTAACATACGCTGCATTCAAGCTCTGCAACATTTGTAATTTGTGCGTGAAGCTTATCTCCTCTTTCTACTTTGCCTACCCCTGCAGGAGTTCCAGTAAAAATTAAATCACCCGGCTCCAAGGTCATTAAAGAAGAAACATATTCAACAATTTGAACGGGATTAAATATCATCTTGTTAAGTTTTTCTTTTTGCCTTATAACCGCATTAACAGTTAAAATAATTTCTTCTTCTAAATTAAGCTCATAATATTTAGTTGAAACAAAATCGGACAGAGCGGCTGATGTGTCGAAGCATTTTGCAATTGTCCACGGATGACCTTTTTTCTTCAACTCATTTTGAACGTCTCGCAGCGTCATATCAAGCCCAACTCCGTATGCCGAAATAGCTTCTTTAGATTTTTGTTCATCTCCATTTTTAATCTCTTTGCCGATCAAAAGAACAAGTTCGGTTTCGTGATGCATTTCGGCGGAGAAGGAAGGATATATAATTTTCCCCCCCGAATAAATTACAGCCGAAGCTGGCTTTAAAAACACAACCGGTTTTCCCGGCACTTCATTGCCGAGTTCTTTTGCATGTTCTGCATAGTTGCGTCCAACGCAGACAATCTTACCGATAACAACATCCTCATTCCCCCGAACTATGACTTTTTTCATTTCAATTTCCTAAAAATATTGTAAGTAATAATGAACAAAAATATTCTTGCTTTCGATTTACACTCTTTCATCTTAAGTTTTCTGTTTTTTCTTTTTAGCCGCAGGGAAAAGAATGTTGTTTAAAATTAATCTATATCCGGGAGAACTTTTATACAAATTTAATTCGGTGGGCGGATCACCAACGGCATGCTGGTAATCTTCGGGGTCGTGTCCGCCGTAAAACGTAAATGTGCCGCGTCCAAAACTGCCGTGGATATATTTAACTTGATCGGTTCCCTGACGTTCCGCCAGAATAATAACAGAAGGTTTAACTAAGTTTTTTCGAAACATAGTTGTCTGCCCCATAAAACCGTGAACAACATTAGCATGGTTTTGAGTCAGCATTGTTGGCACGGGGTCATACTTGGCAGAGAATTCAAACAATGTAAAATAATCATTTTGTGCGCTTCCTATTTCTTGAGGCTGAATATCAATATTGCTATACTCATAAACGAAAGGATTCATTTCGAGATCAAAATCTGTAAAAGCAAGGCTGTTGAAAAAATCGAGTTTGGTTTGGGCATCAGGATCTGCAGCATCACCATCGTACATTTGCGCGCATATATCGGTGCTGTGGGCAGCAAGGGCAATGTCGTACGAATCGGCGGCTGAACACATTGCAAATAAAAACCCCCCCTGGGCGATGTAGTTTTTTATTATCAGCGCAACATCGAGCATCATGCTTGAAACTTTTTTGTAACCGTTCTTTTTTGCATTCTGCTCGTACATCATCTGCTGATCGATGTACCATTGTGCGCTGCTGAAACTAGCATAAAACTTGCCGTATTGTCCTGTAAAATCTTCGTGATGAAGATGAAGCCAATCGTATTCAGAAAGATCGCCGCGGAGTATTTCGTCGTTCCATAATTTATCATAAGGAACTTTTGCATACTCAAGGGCAAGCGTTACGGCATCATCCCATGGGGCAAAGCCCGGCGGAACATACACGGCAATCTTTGGCGCTTTTTCTAGACGAACAACATCCATGTTGTTATCTTCACTTTGACAGATGGAATAAATTTCTGCCGATTGAGATGTGTTAACAATATCGAAAGAAACATTTTCGATCCTGCACTCGGCGGCAATTTTATTGCTATAGTCTATAAGGAATGAACCGCCGCGGTAGTTTAAAAGCCAATCCGCAATCAAGCCCTCTGTTAGGGCGTGAAAAGTAATTCCGTAAGCTTTCAGATGATCGGTTTGTTCAAGATCCATATAAATTAAAATTTTATCCTGCGCTGTAGCGGTTATTAGAAAAATAAAAAACACAAATACGATTTTCTTTAACAACACAATTGCCTTTTTGTTTGATGATTGGGTGTTCAAAATGAAATAAAAATTTAATCACCCAATTTCTTTAACTATAATCCTCTATTACAAAAAAGCCCCACAGTAAGTGAGGCTCTGAGGGGTGAAAAATTTTATGCCGATTTCCTGTCTGCCTCAATGTATATCGGATCGGCGCCATCCTCAACAACATTTCGTGTAATGATACACTTATCAACATTTTCCTTGTTCGGAAGATCGTACATAATATTGATCATAAAATCCTCCACTATCGAACGCAAAGCGCGGGCGCCTGTTTTTCTTTCCATCGCTTTACTTACCAGGGCATCTACCGCAAACGGATCGAACTCAAGTTGAACGCCTTCCATCATAAACAACTTTTTATATTGTTTCAATATTGCATTCTTGGGTTCGGTTAATATACTTTTTAATGCTTCCTCGTTTAAATTATGCAGGGGCGCAAAAACAGGAATCCTTCCTATCAGCTCAGGTATTAACCCGAATCGTAAAAGATCTTCCGGAAGAATATGTTTAAGCAAATCTTCTTCGGAGTGTTTTCCTTTAATTTCGGAAGTAAAACCCATCTTGTTTTTATTGATG
>MNYQ01000037.1:10925-37003 GCA_001873185.1 Ignavibacteria bacterium CG2_30_36_16
TTTATCAATTCCATCGAATGCGCCGCCAACAATAAATAAAATATTTTTTGTGTCGATATTGATGAGGCTTTGTTCGGGATGTTTTCTTCCACCCTTCGGAGGAACTCCGGCGATCGTTCCTTCAAGTATTTTAAGGAGCGCTTGCTGCACGCCTTCACCCGAAACATCACGCGTTATTGAAGTGCTTTCACTTTTGCGGGCTATTTTATCTATCTCATCAATATAGACAATACCTTTTTGTGCTCGTTCTAAATTGTAATCGGAAGCTTGAAGCAAATGAACAAGCACAGTTTCAACGTCATCGCCAACATATCCCGCTTCGGTTAATGTGGTTGCGTCTGCAATTGCAAAGGGCACGTTTAGAATTCGAGCAAGAGTTTGGGCAAGTAAAGTTTTTCCCACACCGGTGGGACCTATTAAAAGTATATTGCTTTTTTCAATTTCAACATCGTCAAGTTCAAAAAAAGTTTGACGCGAGTTAATCCTTTTATAATGATTGTAAACAGCAACGGAGAGAACCTTTTTCGCTCTTTCCTGTCCGATCACATACTCGTCAAGATGTTTTTTAATTTTATCCGGGGTGTGCAGCTCCACGTTTTTAGAACGGTTATTACTAAATGCCGCCAGATTATTTTTTAAAATATCAACGCTGCTGCTAATACAAATATCGCAAATGTAAACATCCGGACCGGCAATCATGCTTCCTACTTCATTTCCGTCACGTCCGCAAAATGAACATTTAACAATTTTCTGGTTCGTTCTTTTTCCCATTCCTTACTCTAAGTTGTTTTTCTTAATTTAATTATTGATTCTCTTGCTTCGTCGAGATATAAAGACGATGGAAATTTAGCAAGAAGTTTTTCATACATTTCTATGGCTTTTACTAAATCTTTTGTTCCAAACTCATAAACTTTTGCCGACAAATATAATGCTTTATCCGCATAAATGTTTTCATTTTCTTCTTTGGCAATATCCGCAAGCGATAGCAATGCTCCCCTGTATTCATCAAGCGCAATTTCCATTTCGGCTATGCGAAGTTTAGCAAGTGCGGCAAGCATTAAACTTTTATCATCTTCGGCGATGATTTTATATTTATCAAGCGCTCCCTCAAACCGGTTCCCTTCTGCCAGAAGTTCAGCTTCTCCAAACAACACAAGTTTAGACGAATCGTTCATCTGTGTGTTCATTAAAAGAGAAAGTTCAATAGCATCGTTTGCCTGGTTGTCTTTTAAGTTTGATATTACGCCGACAAGCAATTCTTTGGCTTTGATAAAATTTCCGCGCGCAAAAAATATTTTTGCAAGCGCATAGTTTGCTTTGTTTCGTTTTTCGACAGGACTTCTTTTGGTCTCAACCACCTTGAAGTAATATTTTTCAGCAGCATCAACATTGCCTTTTATCAACTCAACTCCGGCTAAATCAAGCAGCGCGTCGGGATAAAATATGGAAAGGGGTGATTCGCTAATTATTATATTAAAATATTTTTCAGCGCCGGGCAGGTCGTTCTGCATAAAATGTTTCATCCGTCCGAGCCGCCAGTAGGCTTCGTAAGCCTGTTCGGAATGCGGGTATAAACCTATGATGTTGTTATATGCATCAATTACCAAATCAACTTTTCCTGATGAAATTTTAACCGGCGGATAAAAAGTTTTCCACGAAGGAACCCGGGTTTTGTATTCTTCATCGAGTGATGCTTCGAGCGTTTTGGCATATCCGAGTTTTGCATTTGATGCAAGGGGCGATTTAGGATAAAGCTCAATTATTTTATTAAAAGCCTGTGATGCTGCCTTAAATTGTTTTTCGGAAAAAGCAATCTGAGCAAAGTTAAAAAGTTCTGTTCCCTGATTTTGCTGCTTTGCGTCGATATCAAGGTAAAGTTCAAAAGCTTTTTCATAATCTTTGGCGTCAATATATAAACGGGCGAGCATATAAACGGAAGAGATGTTGTTTTTATCAACGCGGCTCTGAAAAACTTTTAATGTAGGCTCTAGCGCACCGGGTTTATTTATATAAGCCATTATTCTTGATTCAACCATGCGAAGCTGATTTGGGTCGGAAGAAATTATCCCGCTATATTCTTCCGCAGCATCTTTGTAACGCATAGTAAGACTGTAAATGTTGCCAAGGTCGTATGAAAACATTTTCGGATCGCCCGATAATTTTTTCCCCGCAAGCAGATACTCTATCGCTTTTTCAAAAGCCCGCCGCTGAAGGGCAAAGTTCGCAATAACTTTATAGTTAATTTGATTGCGTGGTAGTTTTATTAAAGCCTCATCCCAAATCTCAAATGCTTTTGGTTCATTTCCCATAACGTGATATGTAGAGCCGAGCATGCCCCACAGATTTAAGTCATGGGGATTTTTATTCAGTCGCTGCTCAATCAAAACAGCAGATTTATCATACTTCTTTAAGTTAATGTACATCCGGTTAAGCGCATCAAAGAATTGATAATTATCCGGCTGCCGTTTAATAAGTTCTTCCAAAATTTCCATTGCTTTTTGAAATTCACCCGCCTGCTCGAAACTTTGAGCGAGCATAAATCGGTTATTCATATCCCCCATATTTTGCGCAAGCAGCAGGGGGAGAAATAGAAAGTAGATACAAATAGTTCTGTTTAGCATGGTTCAAAAATAATAAAATGAATCGTGGCATCAAGGGCAATAAGCACCGAGGCAGAGTAATAAATAGTTAAGCCCACGTTAAATTCCTATTCTTAAATTTGTATCGTTTGTGGGCTTCTATAAATTCAAACCAAAAATATTTAAATAATATTGTAGCCTAATTAAATATATTCGCCGCTGTTTCATTTAACGGTTCTTTTATTTCCCATAATATTTTCCGAAATTGCATTGTGCATCATTAATTACGGAGTAAAACATGAAAACATTTTTATTGATTATTTTCTTAACAGTTTCAAATCTTTCTGCACAGCAAATTACATTCCCCCAGGATACAATTGCACGAAATGATTTGTTTAATAACCGCGAGTTTCCGGCTTATGATTCTGACGGTAAAGTGCATGTTACTTACACCGGTCAGCTCGATACCGACGGCGCAACGCGCGAGATATATTATGCCCGTGAAAACAACGATGGAAGTTTTTCTACAATAAACATTACTAATAATAGTGTTGATGATAATTACTCTACGCTTTCAATTGATTCAAATGATAAGGTTCATGTGGGTTATACCGGCAGAGATGGAGCAAATTTATTTCAGATAAAATATTTAACAAACTTTTTAGGCTCATTCGGCTCCCCGATTGAAATTTCACAGGGCGGATTAAATAAAGCAACGCCTTACAGCAAAATCGGTCCCGATAGCGTTATGCATTTTGTTTACTTCACATATACAAACGATCCCGATTTCACTTACTACCGTTCTTATGATTTAAGGACTTCTACTTTGTCGCCGGTAGTTACACTCGTGCAGGCAGAAACCGGCGGCGATTTTGATTCAGGGCTTGATGTTGATTTGAATGGCAATGTTTATGTGGTTGTTAAGTCGGGGAGTATATTCGGCGGTCCGTTAAAATATTATAATAGCACAAGCGGGACGCTTACCGAGACGCCGACAGGCGTAACGGCAAGTGTTACAAATCCAAAAGTTGAAGTTGATAAAAATAATGTTGTGCATATTATTTACCGTGATGAGGCGGATAAAAGACTGTATTACATAAACAATCAAGGAGGAAGTTTCAGCTCACCGGTTGCTATAACGCCAACAGGTCAGCGTCCGGCGACATATCAAAATATTGATGTTGATGATAGTCTTCGTGTTTATATTGTTTATCAATCGAGTGTGAGTACTTCGGGTAAAGGCTTTTATATGGTTTATGGAAGCAAGGGAATATTTTCCGATACTATAAAAGTTTATGAAATAACATCAGAATATTTGCTTCGCAATTCTTCGGCGGTTATTGCAAAAGGGAACGGAGAGATCGCTCTGTTTTATGCGCCGAGTGCAATGCGCAATAGTAATGTAGTGTGCGATATTTTCATGAAACGCGGTCCTCTTTTTGATCCCGTTCCGGTTGAACTTGTTTCTTTTTCTGCCCTGGTTGAAGGCACGAATGTAACATTAAAATGGGAAACTGCGAGCGAGACGAACAACCGCGGATTTGAAATTGAGAGAGCAGTTTTCAGTCGGCCATCTTCAGTTGGCAGGTGGGAGAAGATTGGATTTGTTGAAGGCAAAGGAACGACGACATTAAAAAGCAGTTATACTTTTAATGACGATGTGGGTGGAGCCGGGTGTTACGCTTACAGATTAGTTCAGCAAGATTACGACGGCGTAGTCAAAACATCGAATACAATCGAAGTTGAGATTACAAATATTCCATTTGAATTTTCACTCGAACAGAATTTTCCAAATCCGTTTAATCCAACAACAAAAATTCGTTATAGAATTCCTTTTATACAGACGCACAGCAGTGCGTCTGTACAAAACGTGTTATTGAAAATTTATGATCTCCTCGGCAACGAAGTAGCAACACTCGTTAATGAAAACAAGGCGCCCGGAGTTTATGAGATAGAGTTCAACGGAAGCAAGTTAACGAGCGGAGTTTATTTTTACAGGTTACAGGCTGGCAAATTTAATGCTGTCAAAAAGCTTGTTTTGATGAAATGACATTCTTGTTTTTGAAGCTGTCCGGATGAAGTGATCTCAATTTTGAATTAAAAACAAAAGATTGCTTCACTCGAAGACTCGTTCGCAATGACACAAGAGAAAAGTCATTGCAAGGGCGGCAGCACAAAGCAATCTCAACAAATGAATCAGATTGCTTCACTCGAAGATCCGTTAGCTAACGGACAATGACTGTTTCAACTTTTGGGACAGCCCCAACAAAATTTGAATATCACATTTTGCGTAAGGCGAGTTATCAAATTAATAGAGGATAAAAATTATTCTAAATAAGTATATCCGTAAAGCCCGGAGCGGTAGTTGGACAAAAATTCCTTCCCCTCTTCGGCGGAAATTATTCCTGATTTAACAGCAGACGTAACCCATGTTTCAACTGTGCGGACAAGTTTTTTTGCACTGTATTGAACATAATCCAAAACTTCGGCAACCGATTCACCATCAATAATTTGATCGATATTATAACCATTATCATCCACGGAAATATGTACAGCGTTTGTATCACCAAAAAGATTATGAAGATCGCCGAGAATTTCCTGATAAGCGCCCACTAAAAACACACCGATGTAATAAGGCTCTTTGTTAGTTAGCGTATGAACCGGAAGATAATATGAGAAATTTTTAGTGGAGATAAAATTATCAATCTTCCCGTCGCTGTCGCATGTAATGTCTTGAAGAGTAGCGGAACGCTCAGGTTTTTCGTCAAGCCTCTGAATCGGGATTATCGGAAATATCTGATCTATTGCCCATGAATCCGGAAGAGATTGGAACAAAGAAAAATTGCAAAAATATTTGTCCGATAAAAGTTTTCTTAAATATAAAAGTTCATCCGGAACATGTTTTAATTCGTTTGTCATCTGTTGAATATCTTTCGCGATGGTCCAGAAAAGCCGTTCAATCTTCGCTCTTGTTTTCAGTTCGAGAAAGCCGAGGCTAAAACGGTCAAGCGCTTCTTCGCGAATTTGTAATGCGTCATGCCAGGTCTCAAGCATTTTTGACTGATTTAAATTTTCCCAGAGAGAAAATAATTCTTTTAAAAGTTCATGGTCGCCTTTGTTTATTTCTTCATTTTCATCCCATACCGGAAGAGTTGATGATTCGAGCACTTCAAAAACCAAAACTGAGTGATGAGCAGTTAATGAGCGCCCCGACTCGGTAATAATATTCGGGTGAGGCAATCCGTTTTTATCACTAACGTCAACCATTGTGGCTACGGCGTCATTTAAATATTCCTGAATGCTGTAATTAACGGAACTCTCGCTGCTCGAAGAACGGGTGCCGTCGTAATCAATACCAAGCCCGCCGCCGATATCAACAAACTTAACTTTAAAACCGAGCCTGTGCAATTGCACATAAAACTGCGAGGCTTCCCGTATCGCAATTTTAAATCTTCTAATTTTATTTATCTGGCTGCCGATGTGAAAATGAACGAGTTTCAGCGTGTCTTTCATTTTGTTTTTTTCAAGGAAGTCGAGTGCGTCAAGCAATTCACTTGAAGTTAGACCAAACTTGCTAACATCGCCGCCCGAGTCTTCCCACTTACCGCTGCCGGAACTTGCCAGTTTGATCCTGATGCCGATGTTGGGTTTTACTTTGTGCCGCTTTGCAATTTTGGTTATGAGTTTTAATTCATTTAGTTTTTCTACAACAAGAAAAATTTTGCGACCCATCTTTTGTGCAAGTATAGCAAGCTCGATGTAGTTTTCATCTTTATAGCCGTTGCAGATGATTAGCGAATCGTTATCAGGATTAATTGCAATCACTGCGTGCAGCTCCGGTTTTGAACCGGCTTCGAGACCGATGTTAAATTTTTTTCCGTGTGCAACTATCTCTTCTACCACCGGACGCATCTGGTTTACTTTAATTGGATAGATGATAAAGTTCTGCGCCTTAAAATTATATTCCTCGGCAGCGGCTTTAAAACTGCTTGCCATCTTTTCAATACGGCTGTCGAGTATATCTGTAAATCTTAGCAGCACGGGGGTTGAAATATCGCGCAATATAAGTTCATCAATAACCGCTTTTAAATCAACACTAACGCCGTTTTTTTTAGGCGTAACGCAAACATGCCCATTTTCATTTATTGAAAAAAAGTTAATTCCCCAGCCATTAATATTATATAGCTCCGCAGAGTCTTCAATGCGCCATTTTCTCATCTTATATTTTTTATCTCACGTTCCTGGATTAATGAATAAATACCCTCAATCGAATTTGTTTAGGCAGATTAAATTATGTTAATAATTGTCCAGCCCGGGGGAGAGAGAGTTTTTAAAAAGTTGTTTTAATTTAATAGGATAAATATAAAAAATCTTTAATCAATTCTAAGCAACTTACCATACGCATGAAAATTATTGCCGGACTCAAGAAGGACAAATTTTAAAACCCACGACGAGTGGCAACAATCAAAAATGTACAATTGAGAATTATGAACAATCCTCCTAAAAAGACGAAACAAGCATAACAAAACAATGTGGGTTTGGAGAATGGTTAAACCTTTAATAACCGATTGAATGATTAACGAAGAGACATTCAGCCTTGTATTTTCATGCCTTCATCCGTTAATTTTTTACAAAATGATATTTTGCCGCATATTTAAACTCAGATATGTCAACAGCTAAAAATTTCTAATGACCGCCATTAAAAAAAAGTTGTGCTAAGTCTTTTGGGGTTAATAAGACAAACCTTTATTTTCTATTGAAATATTTCCTTTTATTAATAAGAAAAGCATACACGAAGATGGAATTAAAAATAGAGTTCGCCGACAAAGAAATCGCGTCTTGGGGCGGAATGATATTGATGAAAAAGCTGATTGAAAAGGCGAAGTTGTCCGTTAGCTAACGGATGAGGGGCTTTGGTCGAGCACAAAACTTTTTAGCTGCCCGTTTGTTGTCTCAGAAGAAAATTCCTAATGACAAATCTGGTTTAAACATTTTTATTTTATCTGATTTAATATCAAACACAGTAACTGAATTGCGGAATAGAAAAAAACAGGGGCTATAAGTAACTCGTGTATTTGCTGAATCCAAATTGAATATTTTTTTGAAATTATTCTTCGAACATTCCTTTCCGAAACTTTTTATTAGGTAGAGAGCCATTTCTTTTATTTGGTTTTGTTTTATTATCACATGGGGGGCAAATTATTATTACCCAATAATCTACTAACTTTTAAGATATTTAATAGCTAAGCAAGTTATATCATCAGTCTGTTCTGTTCCATCAGAAAAAGATTTAACGGATTGAATTACAAATTCAACAAGATTTTGAGCTGAATATTCGTTTTTATTCTCAACAATTTTTAAGAGTTGTTTTTCATCAAACTCCTCTTCTGATTTATTAAATGCCTCAGTAATTCCATCCGTATAAAAAAACAGCATCTCATTACTGCACAACTTTATTCTATTTGATTCATATTCGGTTTCACCCATAGCACCAAGAATCACTCCTCCAACATTTTCCAGCATTTTAGTTTTACCACCCGATGAAATAAGGATTGGCAAATTATGCCCGCCATTTGAATATTCAAACATGCCATTACGCAGATCTAGAATTCCGTAAAATATTGTTACGAACATATTCGAAGGACTTTCTTTATGAATAACATTATTTACATCATACAAAACCGTATCTGTTGGCAAACCCTTTAAGGCTGTTGATTTCATTAAGGTTTTACAAACTGCCATTAACAAAGCTGCAGCAATTCCTTTACCCGAAACATCACCAATAACTATACCCAACCTATTCTTATCAATTAAGAAAAAATCATAAAGATCACCGCCAACCTCTTTTGCGGGAATCATTTTAGCATATATATCAAACTCAAGTCTATCTGGAAATGGGGGAAAAGTTTTTGGAAGAATTGAAGTTTGTATAGTAGTAGCAATATCAAGTTCCTGCTTTAAAGCAATTAATTTATTATGAGCAGAAAGTACCAATTTATATTCCTCAATTTCTTTTAATGATTTTTCGATTGTTATTGCCAGATCATTTAAATCGATTGGTTTAGTAATGAAATCAAATGCTCCCCTATTCATAGCCGTCCTAATATTTTCCATATCTCCATAGGCAGACACAATAATCGATCTTAATAATCTATTGTTCAAATCACCAATTTTAGTTAATAGTGTAAGTCCATCCATAACCGGCATATTTATATCCGTTAAAATTAATGCAATTGAAACATCACCCAATAATTTTTCTAAGGCTTCCTCACCATTTTTTGCAAATTGAAACTCGTATTCTTTTGATTTAATCTTATTTCGAAATTTCTGACGTATCAGAACTTGAAGATCCGGTTCATCATCCACAACTAATATATTTGCTTGTTGCATTTTTAAATTCCTTACATATTTTCTAAATGATACAGTTTTGTTTTAAGTAAATTAAATTCAAGGGGTTTTGTGAAATAATCTACTGCGCCAAATTTTTTTGCCGCATTAAAATTTTGTTCATCACTATAAGCTGTTATCATAATTACTTTTAATTCGGGATACAAAGAGTTAATTTCTTTTAATAATTCAAGCCCTGTCATTTGAGGCATATTAATATCCGTTAAAATATGATAACTATTTCGGTTTTCTAATGATTCAAGAAGACTCAAAGCGGAACTTCCATTCAATGCAAAAAGAATTTGCATTTCACCGGTTTTTATTTCCTTCCTAAATTTTTGCTGAAATAATATTTCAACATCCTTTTCATCATCGACAACAATTAGATTCATATTGGTATATCCTCAAATTTCTTTTTCATGTTTTAATAAATTATTTTTTAGTAATGCAATAATAAATTCAGTGTATTCGCCTTCCTCACTCTCAAATTTAATTTCTCCGGAATGCTGTTTAACAACTATATCATAACTAAGAGATAAACCCAACCCAGTACCTTCGCCTGTTGGTTTAGTCGTAAAAAAAGGATTAAAGAGCTTATCTCTTATTTCTGCCGGTATTCCGTTCCCATTATCCCTAATTCTAATTTCAACTTTGTCCTGTAAATTTTTAGTAGAAACTGAAAGTAATGGAGCGAATTCATTTCCAGACTTTTGTTTTTTTTCATTCGCAGCATAGCAGGCATTGTTAACTAAATTGAGAAATACTCTGCTGATATCCTGGGGAACAACATTTATTTTCTCGAGTGAACTATCATAATCTTTTTCAATTGTGATATTAAATTCTTTATTCTGTGCCCGCACTCCATGGTAAGCAAGCATGACATATTGATCCAGAAGGTCATTTATATTCGTTAGAACTTTTTCTCCGGAAGTTCCTCTTGAATGAAGAAGCATTCCTTTCACAATTGAATCCGCACGTTTACCATGCTGATTTATTTTCTTAAGATTTTGCTTTAAAGTTTCAGCAATCTCTAATACTTCCTCTTTATTATTATTTTTAAATTCAACTTTTAATTCATCAATCAACTCTTGACTCATTTCAGAAAAGTTGTTTACGAAATTCAGCGGATTCTTGATTTCGTGTGCGATACCTGCTGTTAGAGCACCTAAAGAGGCAAGTTTCTGCTGCGTTACAAGCTGCTCCTGTGTTCTGATAATCTCTTCATTTTTTTCATGAAGAGTTTTTAATGATTGAGCTTTCGATATTGCCGATACGGCATGCTCGCGGAATTTGTTTAATATTCTTGCAGTTGATAGAGTAAAAGCATTTCTATCTGCAAAGCTGTCAAAAACTACGTATGCTTCTAATTGTCTATCCCATTCAACAGCCATAACGAGCATTGATTTTGGCTTATTAAACCCAGAAAATTTTTCATCTCCAAATAATATATCAGTGTGATCGATTATATAGATTCCTTTTTCTATTTCTTTAGATTTTTCCGTATATCTTTTTTGTAATTCTTGAGGGGAAAAGGAAATTTTATCAAGATCATTTACTTGATAACCTGAAGTGAAAGCAACGTAAAATTTATTTATTTTATGATCTAATAAAAAAATGGCTGCTTTTTCAGCCTGCGGAATAAATTTTATTGTATGTTCTAACAATGATTTAAATAATTGTTCAAGATCTGCGGCATTATTTATAACTCTAACTAATCTATCAACAATTTCAAGTTCCTCAGCTTGTTTTTTTATTAACTCTGCTTCTCTCAATTTTGCACGTGCACGTTCCTTTTTGATTATAATACCTCTCATAAATCGATCAGCAAAATAAATTACGATTAAAAGCATAATAGCATAAATTACATAAGCCCACCAAGTTAAATATAGCGGGGGTAAAATCTTAAAATTATAAACTGCTTCTTCACTTAATACTCCATAAATATTTTTTGCACGCACTCTAAACTTATATTCTCCACCAGAAAGATTTGTGTAGTCTCTTTTCGTATCCGACACCCAATTAGACCAATTATCATCAACTCCTTCAAGAAAGTACTGGAAAAGATTATCCTCTGGTTTATCATAACTCGTTAAAGAAAATTCAAAGTGAATATCATTATCCGAAAAAGGCAGGATAACTTCTTTAATGCTTGATTTTATTTGTGGACCTCCGCCATAAATTAAGGAATCATTATTGACGATCACTCTCCTAATTAGAGCCGGATATTTTAGTTGAAAATTATTATAAACATTTGGTTCATAGCGTACTAATCCTTCATCTGTACTGAACCACAATATTTCTTTATTTGTTTTAGGTTCATAATCAACATAGAGTGTTTGAACGTTTTCTAAGTCCAATCTTCGGAATCCAGGTATTGGCTGCCAAAGATATTGACCGTTTTTATCGAGTGTTGCTTTACCAAATTCAAAAGAACCATCAACTTCTGCTAAAATCCATAAATCCCCTTTTTTATTTTTTTCAATTAATAAGATATTATTTGTTGATTCTAAAAAGATTCCGCCAAAAATTGAATCTCGAACAAACCCTTTTGTTTCCTTATTAAAACTATAAACACCTTTATTCGAGGTTATAAACATTTTACCATTAATGTTATAAAGACTTCTGCAATTTTTCGGCAATCCATTTTCATTTGTATAGCGATCAAATTTTATTTTTTCATTCATTTGGGAAGATAATTCATTCAACCCATCTGTAATGTGAATTAAAACCCCAAAGTCACTTAATAGCCATAAACTGTTATTTGAGTCTTCTACAATTGAAAAGATTTCTTCCTCACTACTTCCAATATCATATACATCAAAATTATGGTTATGCTTTTGCTGTTGAAGAACTAAAAGACCTTTCCTGTGTCCCACGTAAATTCTATCGGGATAATATTTTGAGTGCAATAATATATTTGAAGAATTATCAATCAAAAATTTTTGAAATGCATTTTTTTCAATTTTACCCACTCCCCAATTTGTTGCTGCAATAAGATCCCCATTAAAATTTAACAAATGCATTCCGGGTTTATTACTGCCTTCAATTAGTTTAAATGACGAAGTTATTTCATCAAAATACAAGACACCAAAACTGTTTGTTGCATAAAGTATATCATTAAAACGAAGGAGCGAAGTTATCTGATCCTTTATCAAATCCTTATCCGGAATGATTGAAAAGGAAGAAGGGTATTTGCAATAAACAATTCCCTTTGCAGTTGCAATCCACAATCCGCCATGTTTATCGTTTAGTACATCATAAACAACATTTGAAGGCAGCCCATTTTTATCATTTACTACTTTTATTAATTTTCCTTTAGTATCAATAATAATTACTCCTCCTCTTTGAGTTGCAAAAGCATAATTACCGTCTTCAGTCAGGGTTGCGTTGTAAATTTGGCTGTTTATTAAAAATGAATCGACCTCTGTCTTGAAGGGAAAGAATTTGTTTCCATCGTGTAAATAAAGTCCTCTATAATTTGTTGTTACAAGGATTCTCTTTGATTCACTTTTAAAATTATTTGAATGCTTGATATTATAAGGAAGCATATCAAATACACCGGTTTCTGCAAAATACTCCCCGCCAGGCATAATAAAAATTGAATCTCCGTCAATCTTCATTAGTCCAACACCATAATTACGGCTGTAAATATCATCCTCTATTTTGTAAAATCTAAAAGAATTAACAGCTTCTATTACGCTAATTTTTCCCCCATTAAATCTAAAAATTTTATCGTCGGTCTTAAAATAAACCCCTTTTGAATTAGAGACTACGTCCCATATTTCTCCAAAATTTTTATACTTGGCATCAAGAAAACCAACAAGTGATTTATATTTTAATTGCCCGGAAGGATCAGACTCGAGGTAACCAAAATTATTGGAAGCGCAAACATAAATTATCCCGTTATCATCCATAGCGAGTGATCTTACAAGAGCAGAATTTGGGACTTCAATTTTTCTCCATGAATTTCCGTCATATTCCAAAATCCCTTTTTCATTCCCGAAATACATTAATCCTCTTTTGTCCTGAAGTATACTCCAATTCGTGTTCTCGGATTTATATTCTTTTGGGCTGTAGTAAGTAGTAAAAGGCTTTGAAAATTTAAAGTAATTGTAATCCAAAACCTGTGCTTTTATCGATGATATAAAACACGCAATACAAAAAATAAAAACTGAAGTAATTTTAATTTTAATCATTATTTTAATTTATAAATGAGTCAGGTCTAAAAAGGTCAACCATTCAATTTGAAACTGAAATACAAACCGTTGAAACGGTTTTCTATAAACCGAAGTTATTATCAACCCATCCCGCCGAAGCGGGATGGGTTAATGGGAAAAGATTGAGAATCTGAAACGGTTTTAACCGTTTACAACCTTTTTAGAGTAGACTCATGATTAAATGTATTTTAGTTTTCATGAATTTTAATATCCATTCAACCATGATTCAAAACTTTTATTTTTCTCAAGTTTTGGATAACTCCAATCAGGTTTAAGCCTCAAGCCGCTTTCACTTTTCCAAATGAAGTTGATCGCTTCATTAATATCATCATCTTTGTTCAAGCGTATCAAGTAAATTTCACTACTGCCAATCTTTGTTTTTTCTATTTCCGAACTAATATTTTGAGCAAATAATGAATTTCCAATAATTTCAGCTTGACGCATTTCATATGTTGCCCATACAATTCTGTTTTCTCCTGATAGAAAATCATTTGTGTCAAACTCAATAGCTATCTCTATTTTAGTTCCAAGGGGCAGCTCAGGCAAATTTTCATCAGTCAAATTATTCCATAAAATTGATTTATTATTTTCTAACTCTATTAATCCCAAGTCACAATAATTTCCCGTAATTGTAATGATTTTCACCATTTTCTACCAAATTTTCAAAATGAATACTTTAAATGCTAATGTAAAAGTAAGCTCTATAATCTCAGATAGCTTGTATTATTCACGCAAATATTAGGACTTTTGAAGCATCATGATGATTTTTTCTAAAAGGGAATTTTGTAAGAAAGAGAATGCAATAGATTAGAATAAAACTGAGGAATATGAAGAATGGAAGAAGCGGACTCATTTTTTACACGGTTTCACCAATACTTGTAGCTTTGTATTACAAATTCAGCTCTCTAACACGTCTCTCCTTCATTCAATTCTTGTCCTCTGTCTTGTATTCAGATGGCGAGCAACCAAATTGTTTTTTAAATACTCTTGAGAAGTACGCCTGATCATTAAATCCAACCATATAACAAATTTCAGCAACATTACCGGCATTCTGCTTTAACAAATCGGCAGCTCTTTGTAATCTGAGGGATCGAATTAACTGTCCTGCCGGTTGATTAATTAAAGCGTTTAGTTTTCTATTAAGTTGAGAAATACTCATACTAACTCTATCGGCAAGGATTTCAACTGCAAAATTTTCATTTTCAAATTGATCTTCAATTATTTTTAGTACCTTTTCTAAAAACTCTTGGTCAACTGAAATAGTTGAAACTTCAGAAGGCTTAATAATGATAGCATGACTAAATCGTTTCCTAAGTTGTTTTCTTAATGAAATTAAATTTTTAACTCTAACTCCAAGTTCTCTTGCACTGAATGGTTTTGTTAAATAAGCGTCTATTCCGGTTTCTAATCCTTCTATTTTATTATCAAGTCCGGCTTTAGCTGTTAACATTATTATTGGTATGTGACTTGTGTTTTGGTCACTCCTAATTTTTTTACATAATTGCAATCCATCCATTTGGGGCATCATTACATCCGTAATAATTAAGTCGGGAATTTCCTTTTGCGAAATTTGAAAGCCCTCTAATCCGTTAAAAGCTTGGATAATATTATATTCTTTTTTAAGCTGTTCTTTTATGTATGAACTAACATCAAAGTTATCTTCAACAATTAAAATTATTTCTTTTTTATCAGCAGTCTCACCGGGTTGTAAATTTACATTTCGAAACTCATTGCTAAATTCTTGCTGTTTGATTTCGGGGTTTAATTCTAAATCATAATTGTTCGCACTTAATTGTTCATGATGAGACAAGTCAATAGTTTTTGAGTCTTTCAAGTTTGTGGTTGCCAAAGGTAAGGTGATTATAAATTCAGTACCCTCTCCTTCTAAGCTTTTAACCGATATTTTACCCTTGTGCAATTCGACCAATTCTTTTGCAAGGGCTAATCCAATTCCGCTGCCTTCATGTTCACGTGTTGATGTACTATCAACTTGATAAAATCGATTAAAAATATTTTCAATTTGATTATTAGGTATTCCAATTCCGTTATCGTATACTTTAATTTCTACTGTAGAATTTTCAATCAAAGCTAAAGTCACCTTAATAATTCCATTCGATGGAGTAAACTTAAAGGCATTTGAAAAAAGATTGTAAAATACTTTTTCCATTTTGTCAGAATCGAAAACGACGGGAATGATCTCGGATTCTGTTTCAAATTTTAAATTAATTTTTTGTGTTTCCGCCAAAGATTCAAATGAATAGAAAAGACTTTTTAGAAATGACACAATGTTGTGTTGTTCAGAATTTATTTTCATGCTCCCGGATTCAATTTTGGAAAGGTCTAATAATTGATTTATTAAATGCAGCAGGCGTCTTGCATTTCTATTTGCAACTTGAAGTTTACTTTTTTCTTTTATATCAACATTAGAAGACATAACACTATCAACTTGTCCAAGTATTAAAGTTAGTGGTGTGCGGAATTCGTGCGAAATATTAGCAAAAAATCTTGATTTTAATTGATCTAAGTTTTGAAGTGTATCCGTTTTAACCTTCTCAAGTCTTAATTGCGTTCTCAATTTTAATCTATTTAATTCATATCGTCTAATTAAATACAGCCCAGTGAGAATAAATATTCCATATAAAACATAAGCCCACCAATTTTTCCACCAAGGAGGCATTATTGATAACCTAACTGATGTACCAACTTCATTCCACACATTGTCATTGTTAGAACCTTTAACTCTAAAAACATATTCTCCCGGTGGAAGTTTTGTATATATTGCTGTTCTAGCGGTTCCTGAGTAAATCCAACTTTCGTTGAAGTTTTCAAGTTTATATGCATATTTGTTTTTTTCAGGGGCAGAATAATCAAGTGCGGCAAATTCAAATTGAATCAAATCATTTTCATACGGAAGAATAATTTGTTCAATACGATTAAGATTTTTTCTTATTGAAGATTCTATTTCTTTTGAAGACGTTGTCTGATTAAGCAGTTTAAAATCAGTAATAACTACGTTTGGTTCAAATGGATTATCATTAATATTTTTAGGATAAAAATAATTCAGTCCATTTATTCCGCCGAAAAACATCTCACCACTTTTACTTTTATAATAAGCCCCCGTATTAAACTCATTGCTCTGCAAACCATCACTAATATTGAAGTTGCGAAACTTATGAGTTCGCAAATCAAATTTTGATAAACCGTTATTAGTACTTAGCCATAAATTACCATCATCATCCGGTAGAATTCCATATACAACATTATTAGATAATCCATCTTTTTCTGTTAAATGCGTAAATGTTTTTTCTTTAATATTAAAACGATTTAAACCGCCCCCTGCGGTACCAATCCAAAGAATTTTTGATGGTTCAAAAGGATCGGGACATATTGATTTTATGTGATTATTGTTCAAGCTAGCTAAATCATCAGGATTATTTTGAAACAAATTAAATAATTTAGAATTTGGGTCAAATCTTATTAGTCCAGTTTCCGTTCCAAGCCAAAAAATATTATTGTTATCTTGAAAAATAGCAATACGTGCCTGGTCATAAATAGGAGAAGAAAGAAATTGATAATGATCGAATATACCCTTTTCAACATTAATTAATTTACTTAAGTATTTCTCCGTTGCAATCCATATATTTCCTTGTCTATCTTCATATACAGCACTAACATTTTTTTGAGTTAAGCCCTGCTTATCTGCCTTATTAAATTTATAATGCTTATTTTTTCTTGTAGACGGGTCGAAACTGAAAAGACCCTCGGTGGATGCAGCCCAAATCTTCCCATCTGATGAATTAATCATTGACCAGACACCTGTATTTCCGAAATCGTTTGGACTATCCGAATTTGTTTCAAAAGAAAAGAGTTCACCCGATTCTCGATTCCACTTATAGAGGACTTCTGATCCAATCCAAACATTGCCATTATTGTCTTCGACAATAGAACGAATACTAAAACCTGTTATTCTAGAAACAGCATTTTTATCTCGATTGAGAGTTGAAAATCTTTGCCACTTAGGATCGTATATATTGATTCCACCTCCCAAAGTCCCAAACCATAAAATACCGGTGCGGTCCTTGTATAAACTTGAAATAAAATTATAACTTAAACTTTTTGAATTAAATGGGTCATTACGATAATAATCATATTTTTTATTTTTAGGGTCAAATTTCATAAGTTCACCGGGTGTAGCAAGCCATAACATTCCCTCGGAATCTTCAAGGATTCCGGTTACCGTTCCCCAGCCGTATCTAAAAACCTCATAATGATGCGGATATAATTTATATTCTGCCGAGATTTTATTAAAAAACACTATTCCACTAAAAGAACCTAACCATAATTGTCCTTTTTTATCTTCAAAAATTGATGTAATGCTATTTCCATTTTCATCAAAAGGTGCTTTGGGATTTTGAGTCGAGATTAAAAATTGTGTAAAATTCTCTTCTTTAGAATTATATCTATTAAGACTCTTTTCACTTCCAACCCACAAAACACCTTCAGAATCAACAAATAAAGAGGTTACAACATTATTACTAAGATTTAAATTTGATTCTGAAGATTCTAAGTAAATTTTATAACTACTCGGCAAAGATAGATTATCATCCATTGTCAATTTAATTAATCCGGAGCCTCTTGTTCCTATCCAAATGTTTTTATTTTGATCTTCAACAATTGAAACAATTCTCGAATTAATTTTTAAAGCAGGATCGAATTCTAAGTTGATAAGGGAGAACAACCCCGTGTGATAATTATAAAGATTTATTCCTCCGTTGACTGTTCCAATCCAAATTAGATTACGACTATCTTCGAATAATGAAGTAATATAATTTTCTGAAAGAGTATTTTTATCAAACGGATCGTGATTGAAAATAGTAAAAGAATAGCCATCGTATTTATTTAATCCATCTTTAGTCCCAAACCACATAAATCCCTTGCTATCCTGCAGAATTGCGTAGACGGCATTTTGAGATAAACCTTGATTGATACCTAAATGTTTGAAATTAATTGATTGAGGGTAAGATATAAAAGGGATTAAACAAAATAGGTACCGGATCAAAACCCAAAATTTAAATTTGAACAAATTCCTTATCATTAAACTTGATTTACCTTTCCAACTTTTTTAACTTAATTAACTCACACTACACAAAATAGAGTGTGTGAAATACTTTGTATAAATGGGAGGAAGCTGAATCATAAAAAAGGTTCAACTTGATTGTAAAAGATAATAGAAAAATGACCAATAACAATCGACCAGTTTCTAACCTGCAGGGTCCATTTTCTTGCAATATTCCGGTAAGCAAGAAACAACATTTTCGTTAAGGCTTCATCCCCGATGGATCGGGGCGGACTATTCGGGAAAATAGTCATTATAGTTCATTGAAACAGATTGCATTCATCTCCGCAGCGGGAACCAGTAATGTTTATCATCATTATTCCTACATTGATAAATCCATTTCGTAGTTGTTTTTATTGCTGGTTGTGAAAATCCTGCCTATAGTCCATTGTATTATGTGGGTTCGTCTGAATCAACTGTATTGGTCGTTGGATTATCTTCAAAGTATAGACGAAGTTATATCTTATCTTGTGGTCGGACTTCGGCAGATGCCCAAGCATGAATTGTTTTCGATAAAATGTATTTTAAAACCGATTTAGATGAAAAGAAATAAACCACACCAATAAATTAAGTGATGAGGTTAAAAGGAAATATTTTCAAAACGAAAAATTATAACCAATCGAGTAAGATAATCTTGGGTATCTAAAATTTTTATTTCCAATTAAAATACTGGTTGTAAGATAAAATTCTTTCCATGTTAACTGGTAGATAGGTCCAAGATAAAAAGAAACAACTTTTTCTTTTTGTTGATTAGGTGCTCTTTTAATGAATTTGAATAAACCACTTTCTGATTCCAAATAATAATGCATAACTCCCCCTGATAAACCTATTTGATGACGGAAATGGGATGTTTTTAGTAAACTAAAAAAAACATTCGATTCTAAGCCCCAAGCAAAGGGTCCCTTGATACCAAACTGCGATTCTACACTATTAAACTGGTATTTCATGCCAAATTCAAAATTCACATTCCCAAACCCTACATACATATTATATTTTGATGAATCCTGTGCGGATACATATGAAGTCGTAAAAAGAAAAAAAACGAGGATAAAATTTATATATTTTGTAAAAATTTTCATATTATCTCTTTAGAATAATAACTACTAAATGCTTCTGATACTTTTAAACCAAATTCATTCGCACCGGGAGCAAAATGCGGTTTGCGTATTGTTCCGTTTGAATTGTATAATCCTATTGAATGTAGTGTTCCTATAATCTCTGGTTTATTATGAATTGGAAATCCATGTAATTTCCCAAAATTTTGTATTAGTCTAATATATGCTGCGGCATATACGACATTAACTGAGTCCGAATTTAATTTTTCAATTAATTCTTTTTTAGTTTGACTACGAATTATATATTGTCCATAAAGAGAACACATGTGATCCAAATTAAAACCACTTTCAACCTACTAAAATATAGTTTTTGCAAAAAAGTTTAGAAAATTAAAAATATTTCAAAAAAAATATTAAAGATAAAAACATACCACCCGTTAAGAGGCTGCGTGAAAATTCTTAGCCCATCCCGCCGAAGCGGGATTTTTATTGAATATTAGCACAAACTCGAAAGGTCGTGTGGCTATAAATATTATTTTATCTCTCTTAAAATTTTATTCATTGATTTTTCTACTTCAGAGCCATCAATCAAAAACGAAATTACTTTTCTTCCAGAATTTATTAAAGCCATTCTGTCTCCAAATGTCTGTGCTGTTATCAAAGTACTGAATGACATTGTAGATTTATCATCGCCGGTATTATCGGGAATTGCTGCGTCACGCTGTCCCGAAGAAATAAACTGAATAAACACACCTTTACCGGCATCTCCTTTGTGAAGCTGACCGGTTGAGTGAAGAAATCTAGGTCCGTATCCAACTGTAACGGCTGACTTAAATTTCTTTTGAAGACAAGTTTGAAATGAGTGAAGAAGTTTGTCAATGGTTTCATCCGGCTTCACATAAGCGTGGATTGCAATGTATTGATTTCCTTTTTTCCTAAAATCAACCGCATCTGAGCCAATCTGATGTTTAATAAGCGAATTAAAATCATTCGAATCATCATTTGAATAAACTTTAGTACCGGCTAATTCAAAGTTTGCATCCGGCTGTGAAAGTTTTCTTTCTCTAGAATATTCCGCAAGCATTTCTCTTGCAAGAATTTTTGCAGCTTCAACATTCGGCTGATCGAAAGGAGTTATTCCCGTTTCCCATCCGGCAACAGCAGTCGCTATTTCCCAGCGGAAATATTCTCCGCCAAGGTCGTAAATATCTTTTAGTACAATTTCTACAACGGGATGACCGGCTTCCCACAGCTTTTTTACGGCAGCATCGTGTGTTTTATCATTTGCTAATTTGAGATATACGAACTGTCTATCGTTCGAATAATTTTCAGGAGTTAAAACTTCTTCGCCAACCACGGGAAGAATTCCTTTACCGATTTTTCCGCTGCTTTCCGCAATTAACTGCTCAACCCAGTTGCCAAAATATTTTAATTGATTGGAAGTTATGAATGTGATTTTATCTCTTCCTTTTTCCGCAAGCACACCCATAACGACGCCCAATTTTGCCGGAGTGTTATCGCCGTGAACAGGACAGTTAGCCCCTTCGCTGTTGCAAACCATAACAGCAGCATTGCTGAGAAGTTTCTTAATATCAATTCCAAGTAACGCTGCCGGTACAATTCCGAATAACGACAGCGCGGCGTATCGTCCCCCAATGTTCGGATCGTTCAAAAATATTTTTCTAAAGTTCAATTTCTTTGCGGCGGTTTCTAATCCGCTTCCGGGATCGGTGATAGCGATGAAATGTTTTCCAACATTTTCATTTCCAACTTTGGCAAGTGTTTTATTAAAAAAGAATTTCATAAACGAAAATGTTTCCACCGTACCGCCGGATTTGGTGGAAACGATGTAAAGAGTTTTCGCAGGATCAAATCTTTCCGCATATTCAAGAACCGCTTCGGGATGTGTGCTGTCAAGTATTTCTAAATTTAAGCAGCCTTCTTTTGTTCCAAAAGTTTTACTAAATACTTCCGGCGCAAGACTTGAACCGCCCATGCCAAGCAGAAGCGCATTTGTGTACCCATCTTTTTTTACAGATTCAACAAACTCAATTATTTCATCAGACATTTCTAAAGAAACATCGGGACTCTTTAACCAGCCAAGCCTGTTTGTAATTTCATTTGGCTTATCACTCCAAACTGTAAAATCTTTTTCCCAAATTCTTTCAACAATTCGTTTGGATTTTAATTCCATCATTGCGCTGTCAACTGAAGACTTGTAATCATCAGCATTAATTTTAAAAAGAATTTTTTCTTTTTTTAAGCGCTCCATTTTTTCTTTTAGTGAATTCATTATCGCTTCGAATGACTTTGAAAACGCTGCGACGCCGTCCTTCTGCAATTGATTTGTTATTGCATCCAAATCAACGCCAAGTTTTTTTAGTGCATCAAGTTGATTAAGCGCTTCATCCAAACCCGAATCCAAAGTAACGGCAACAATTCCGTGATCCATAAAGTCATTAAATGTAGTGGGTGGTACTGTGTTTACAGTATGTTTGCCGATTAGTCCATCAACATAAATTGTATCCGGGTAAAGTGGATTTTTTGCGCCGGTGCTTGCCCATAATAATCTTTGTTTTCTTGCACCGCGTTCTTCTAATTTTCTCCATCTGATTTCGTGGAATAATTCATTAAAAATTTTATAAGAGTATTTTGCATTTGCAATTGCAATTTTCCCTTGCAAATCTTTGTTGCCGATTTTTTCAAGTGCACTGTCAACGGCAGAATCAATTCTACTTATGAAAAAAGAGGCAACCGAAGAAACTTTGGATAAATCCCCTTTACGTTGAAATAATAATTCTAATCCATTAATATATGCCTCGGCAACTTTTCTGTAATTGCCTGAATTAAAAATTAATGTAACATTAACATTTATCTGTAATCCGATCAGTTCGGTTATTACCGGAATTCCCTCTTCGGTGGCGGGAACTTTAATCATAACGTTTGGCTTGTTAAGAAGAGAAAACAATCTTTTAGCTTCTTTAATTGTCGCTCCGGTGTCGTGAGCTAATTGTGGGTTTACTTCGATGCTAACAAAGCCGTCCAATCCATCCGTCTTTTGATAAACCGGCATCATAAGATCACAAGCGAGTTCAATATCCTTTAAAGCTAATTTTTCATAGATGTCATTGGGCGATAGATTTTTATCTATCACGCTCTTTATATTTTCATCGTATTCGCTGCTGCCTGCAATTGCTTTTTCGTATATTAATGCATTTGAAGTAACACCTCTTAATCCTTTTTCAATTAATGATTGAAGCTCGCCGCGTGTGATAAATTTGCGGCGGATATAATCGTACCATATTGATTGTCCGAGCGCTGCGAGTTGGTTTAGTTTTAACATATAAACCCCATTAGTTTTAAAGATTCAATTCGCATTCAGAATTATTACAAGTAATTTTTATTTAAAAGATAATGCATGCAACATCTATCGAAGGTCCATTAACAGACAGTTTGCAAATTTATTTTCTAATTGTTATCAAAAGATTATTCCACAACAACATTCCCGTTCGCTTCAACGAACGGAAATAAGATAGTAATAATACAAAGACTTTAGCCACATTCAGGAACTGCAAATGCAAAAAAGAAATTTGCTAAAACTTTTCGTCAGCTAAAGCAGACGGCAATAATATTACTTATTATTAATTACTCTGCGGGCTGCACTGACAACCGCACTAACTGTCAATCCAAATTCTTCCAATAAACCATTTAATTTTCCTGATGCTCCAAATGTTCTCATTCCAAGTACTTCGCCATCTCCATGCAAGCCGATAAATCTTCGCCATCCCAAAGTCGAACCGGCTTCCAGCCCGATGTTAAATTTTTTCCCGTGCGCAACAATCTCTTCTACAACCGTGCGCATCTGATTTACTTTGATAGGATATATGATAAAGTTCTGCGCCTTAAAATTATATTCTTCTGCAGCAGCTTTAAAACTACTTGCCATCTTTTCAATACGGCTGTCGAGTATATCGGTAAATCTTAGCAGCACCGGGGTTGAAACATCACGTAATTGAAGTTCATCAATAATTTCTCTTAAATCCACCTTAACGCCGGTCTGTTTTGGCGTAACACAAACATGCCCGTTTTCATTTATTGAAAAAAAGTTAATCCCCCAACCATTAATGTTATATAGCTCAGCAGAGTCTTCAATGCGCCATTTTCTCATCGTATATACTTTTTCTCACTTAATAAGTTTTGTTAACCAATACTCTCACCCGAAATTTTTAAGAAGAATAAATCACGCTTAAAATAATCCATCCGGTTTGTTGAGAGGTTAATAAAAAGTTGCTTTAATTTAAGCGGATGAATATAAAAAATCTTTAACTAAATCTTAGCACAATAAATTAAACGTAGGAATAAAAACCGCGGAACAATCCTACGTTGCAAATTACGCAAACCGGACAAGCTCTCGTACTTGGCGGGATAGGCAGAACCAAATAGTTCACCGTACCCGGCAGGGGGCAAACAGTCAGTCCGTTTCCGCCACTAATGAACCGCAAAGCTTTTGGTGTATAATATTTTTAATATTTTGCGAGGCAGATTATGCGAAAGGATACCGTTATGCGGCAAAATTCTATTGATGCAACAAGTATTGTAAATTTTTTATAAATTGTAACTAATGATTAGAACAGTGACCTAATTTTTAAGTGATGAATTCAAGAAGACGGAGGCATTATCGATGGCAGAAAAATCCAAACTATGGTACTTAGAAAACTTTAATCTTTTTAGTGAACTTGGCAAGGATAAGATGATGGAATTAAATCGTGTGATTTCTGATCGTGAAATAAAAGGCGATGAACCGATTTATTTTGCCAACGAGCCGTCAAAAACAATTTATTTTCTCAAAACCGGGCGGGTGAAAATTACAAAGTATCTATTGGATGGCAGCGAAAAAATTATTGCTATTGTTAACCCCGGCGAAATATTTGGCGAGATGGCTTATTTGGATGATGGACAACGAACCGATTACGCCGTTACGGTAGAGCCGTCTTTGGTATGCGCAATCAACAAAAATGATCTTGCTTCGTTCATCGAACAAAATCCGGCATTAAATATTAAACTGACAAAAATATTAGGTTTAAAGCTACGTCGTTTTTCCGAACGTATAGAAGACTTGATATTTAAAGATGCCGATCAACGAATCGCCTCATTCATTTTAAGATATGCAGAGAAAAACGGGAAAAAGGTCGGCGATCAAATATTTGTAAAGCCATTTCTAAAGCATCAGAGCCTTGGCGAACTTACAGCATGCTCGCGCCAAACGGTAAATTACCTTCTAACAGATTTACGGAGTAAAGGCATTATTGATTTTGACCGGAGCAAATTGATTATTAATAAAATCGAAGAACTAAAAAGAATTGTGTCGTAAATTTGACAAAACTATTTTTTGGTTCATCGTACATTTACCATAAAAAAAACGGAAATGATGTTAAAGTTAATAATCTCAGACAACTGCAAGGCGTGCGAAAGAGCCGCAAAAGTTCTGCGAAATATTCAAGTGAATAATCCACAAATCATCACAGAGATAATCAATATTAATTCTTATAACGCCGGAAGAATTTTAATAACACCTGCTTTGATAGTGAATAATCAATTGTTTTCTTACGGCGATATTGATGTGGAAAAACTTCTTTCAAAAATAAATTGAGCGTAAAAATGTCTTTCATTAAAACAATTGAAGAATCGGAAGCGGACGGAAAATTAAAAGAGGTCTACGACTACATAATTAAATCGCGCGGAAAGCTTTCCAATATCATGAAAATCCAGAGTTTAAATCCCGACGCAATGGTGAAGCATCTGGATTTGTACAAATCAATTATGTTTGGCAAATCAAACCTCACCCGTGAATTGAAAGAAATGATTGCCGTAGTTGTTTCTGTCACCAACAAATGCAGTTACTGTATTAATCACCACGCCGAAGCTCTCAATTTTTATTGGAAGAATACAGATAAGTTAAATAGGTTTATAAATGATTTTAGAAGCATAGAAATGGGGCCCAAAACAAAATCATTAATAGTATATGCTGACGAATTAACAACATCTCCACACAATATAACACAGACCCAAATAGACACAATCAAATCTTTTGGCTGGAACGATGAGGACATACTGCTCATAAATTTAATAGTCAGCTATTTCAATTTTGTAAACAGAATTGCA
This sequence comes from Ignavibacteria bacterium CG2_30_36_16, assembly GCA_001873185.1. Taxonomy (GTDB): domain Bacteria; phylum Bacteroidota; class Ignavibacteria; order Ignavibacteriales; family Ignavibacteriaceae; genus CG2-30-36-16. Next base: position 36,442 of record MNYQ01000037.1, read on the forward strand.
CTTGGACTCGGTGTAGAATTTTCTGAAGAAGAAGTCAAGGGTTATAAGTATTAATTCTTTTCTTCATTGTTTAGTCCCCGAGAACAAATATCGAATAATGGAAGTAAAAAGTTCATAAAATATTTTTATTCCACACGTATCCTTTCTTTCGATATCCAAAATCCCCCGCCTGCTTGTCCGATAGGCAGGTTCGATAATATTCCCCAAGCCTTGTATTAAAACCAAATCAAGAAAACTAAAATATTATTTTACGCTTGACTCCGTACCATACTACGTGTATTATATTTGTGTAAGAAGTAAAAAAGGAATTTAAAAATGTCAGAATATTTTGTTGGGCAAATAGCGGAAGTAGTTGGAATAAATGTTGAAACTATTCGCTATTATGAAAAATTAAAATTGCTTCCGAAACCGAAACGAAGAGAATCGCGTTATAGAATTTATGATGAAACGGATTTGAAGCGATTGTCATTCATTAAACGTGCTAAAGAACTCGGCTTCACTCTTAAAGAAATTAAAGAGTTGTTCGGGTTAAAAATTGATTCCGACGCCAGGTGCGGAGATG
>MNYQ01000136.1 GCA_001873185.1 Ignavibacteria bacterium CG2_30_36_16
ATCCTTCGGATCGTAGGTTCCGGTAGGCGTCCATGTATTTGCAAGCGTACCGGTTGTAGAAATGTCTTCCCAGACATAGGCAGGACCGTTTGGTTCGTCGCTGTCAATCCATTCATAACCGAATAGATCCGGACCGCCAGAACCTTCAATGCTTAAACCGCCTGTTTCGGAAGGTTTATCTTTGGTTCCAACAATTGCATCCTGATCGGCAACGTAATTAGGTACAATTTTAACCTTAATCGAATTTGTGGGGAATGTATTATTGTCCAATGTAATTGAATAATCTAATGTAGAATTGTTAACAGAAACATTACCGATGTGCAGAGTATCAATATAAGTTTGATTGTTCATCAATACTCTGTGCAAGCTTGTTGGAGTTACTGAAACTTGCGGCGCTCCGTATGTAGAACCGGAAGCAGGATTTGAAATATTAGACCAGTTAGTCCAAACGTCCTTTGCTCTTATTGCAAAATGATACGTCGAAGAAAAACCTAAACCGAAAATAGTAATAGTTTCGATCGCACCGGCTGTGTCTACCTGTCCGGTAAAAGGTATTTCTGCAGCAGCGTAAAAAGTAGCTGAATCAGAAATAGGCGCGTTCGACATTCTTATGTCGAAACCTGTAACCCCATTCATCGAAGAATCGAATGGAACTGTCCAGGATAAAGTAAGAGAATTTGAAGTTGGATCAATTACGGAAAGATCAGTAATCGGATCAGGCGGAGTGTTATCCGGCGTACCTAATGAGATGAATGCAGCGTAAACGTCAATCAAACCCATTCCATAAGTGTTATCTTCGCCGGGTGTTCCAAGGTCTTTAGCTGTATTATAAAGAGCCATTTTAATTTGTTTACCCGTAAGATTAGGTGCAAAAGATTTTAATAATGCAACAGCGCCAGCTACATGAGGGCTTGCCATTGATGTTCCGTCCATTGTAGTATATCCGCCGCCTGGGTAAGATGATCGAACACCAACGCCTGGTGCAGAAGCTTCAGGTTTTATTAACAATGAACCTGTTCCGCCGCAAAGAGATGGACCGCGGCTTGAAAAACTTGCGATTGGATTGGTGCTGCCTCCAAGATAGGAAGCGCCGCTTATAGCGCCGGTTGCCCAAATGTTAACTTCATCTGTGTTAATATTTTTTGGTTTAGTAATTGTTGAAGCTCCGGATCCGCTGTTTCCGGCTGAGAATACAACTGCTATTCCCGCAGCTTCTACAGCATCCAAAGTTGTTTTATATATACCGGAGCATTCATTGGTAGTATTAGGATCGTACCAACTGTTGCTGATTGCTGCTGGCATATCATCAATCGTGTTTGGGTTTCCATCAGGGCTCATCGACCACTGAAAAGCTGCAATTGAGTTTGCAGTATGCGGACTTGTGCAGATAGTTTTTGCTGCGATCCATTCGGCATCCGGGGCTACGCCAACCGTATCGCCTGCGGCAGATCTCCCGGTCATTGTTCCCATTGTGTGCGTGCCGTGTCCATCGCAGTCACTCGGTGTAGTCGTGCCTGCAGGGTCAAACCATGCTTGAGAAGATGGAACGTGGTTACCGCGATATTTGTAATTCAAAGCCGGATGTGTGGGGTCAACTCCGGTGTCAATATCGAGCACAATTTGACCCTGCCCGGTTATACCGAGCGCCCATAATTTATTTGCGTTAATTATTTTTAATCCGGGTTCACTTCCAACCAAAGTTTCTGCAGGTCTTATATCAACAGGGCGGTCGAGTTCAAGGAAGGCATCAAGATCCATAAGACCAACGTCACTACGATTCATTAAATTTTTTATGATGGAAGATTTACATTCAACCATAAACATATTTGCAACCCAGAATGATTCATATTTGAATATTGAGCGGTTTTCAAGATTGTTTTCAAAATAAGCAATCATATCCGGTTGTGTTGAATTAGCTTTATTCTGAAGTGCAGTTATAACTTCATACGCTCTTCTTTCGAGCGAAGCATTTTCTCTATATAACTTTGCATCCAGGGAAAGAATATCTACCTGATCCTGCAAGTAAACAAGAACACGTATATAATCTTCCGGGTTGCTGTTACGCATTGCGTTTAGTAAGCGCGTGCTTACCTCTGGCTGTGCCTGCATTAAGGAAGAGAGCAGAAGCAGGAAAACGAAAATTGGAACTAACTTTTTCAAGTAAGAGGCTCCTATAATTAGTGAATAAATATTGGTGTAAAAAGACAAAACAAATTAGGAATAAAAGATAATTGTGGCAACACGCTGAATAAAAAAACTTTGTGATTTGTTGATGAAATATATTTTAAAACGGATGCCTTCACTCGTTAAAAGTCTTTTCGGTAAAAAATATTCTCCTCTAACTTTACTTTTAATTTTCAACGGTATAAATTAGTACGCAAGCAAATATTTATTATTAACCTTTAAGACCAGACAGAGAGATGGAAAAGGAACTAATTTTGGAAATATCAAATTAATAGAAAGGAACCTCCAAGGAATTTTTTCCGCGGGGGATTTTTTGTTTATGGACATAAAAGCAAAATTAATAGACGAAACCGGACTTCAGCGCATAATTACAAGAATGGCGCATGAAATTTTAGAAAGAAATAAAGGCTCCAAAAACCTAATTCTTATGGGTATGCGTACCCGTGGTGAATTTGTTGCCAACCGATTATTCGAAAAAATAAAAGAGATTGAGGGTATCGAACTTCCTCTCGGAATACTTGATGTTACTCTTTATCGTGATGATTTTAGAACACGGCTTAAACAGCCGCAAGTGTCGGTTTCTAATATAACATTCGACATAACAGAAAAGGACATCATACTAATTGATGATGTTCTTTACACCGGGCGCACAGTCCGATCTGCTCTTGATGCTCTGATGGATATGGGAAGACCGGGAACCATTCAACTTTGCGTACTAATAGACAGAGGTCACAGAGAACTTCCAATACGTGCAGATTACGTCGGCAAAAATATTCCAACATCAATTAACGAAGAAGTAAAAGTAAAAATGCGGGAATATGACGGAGAAGATGCTGTTTATTTAATAGACACGAAAGAACAATAAAAGTGAAAGAGATATAATATGCCTTTATCAAGCAGACACTTATTGGGTCTTCAGGGCGTTCCTAAAGAAGATATACAATTGATCCTCGATACTGCAACTACATTCCGCGAGGTGCTCGAACGTCCGGTAAAAAAGGTCCCGACACTACAGGGCAAAACCATCGTAAATTTATTTTATGAAAACTCCACGCGCACAAGAATATCATTTGAACTTGCGCAAAAAAGACTTTCTGCCGATACTGTTAATTTTTCTATATCTACAAGCAGTGTTAGCAAAGGTGAAACATTTAAAGATACTATCCGCAACATCGAAGCAATGAAAGTTGATATGGTTGTTGTGCGCCATGCAGCAGCCGGAACGCCTCTCTATCTAACAAAACTTTGCGATGCTAATATTATCAACGCGGGCGACGGAATACACGAACACCCAACGCAGGCATTACTTGATATCTATTCAATTCACGAAAAACTCGGGCGTTTAGCGGGATTAAAGGTTTGCATCGTTGGCGATGTTGCGCACAGCCGGGTTGCGTTGTCAAATATTTTCGGATTAAAAACAATGGGCGCAGAAGTCTCGGTTTGCGGACCTTCTACAATGATCCCGCGCCAGATTGAAGAACTTGGAGTAAAAGTTTATTACAACATTGATGAGGCTATTCAGGCAAACGATGTACTTAACGTTCTCCGCATCCAACTCGAAAGAAAAGCCCGCGAATATTTTCCTTCGCTGCGTGAGTATTCGAACTACTTTGGAATTACCGAAGAACGTCTTGAAAAAAATGGTAAAGATATTTTGATACTTCATCCCGGTCCAATTAACCGGGGAGTTGAAATTTCATCCGGAGTGGCAGACGGTAATAGACAAATAATTTTACAGCAAGTAACTAACGGTGTTGCAGTCCGTATGGCTGTGCTTTATTTACTCGGCACAATGAACTAAGAAAAGGAATTTAAAATATGAAAATAGTATTACGAAATTTAAAGCTTGTGCATCCGCTTCAAAACTTTGATGATGAGATGAAAGATATTTTGATTGTTGACGGAGTAATAGAAAAGATTGGAAGTTTAACCAAACAAGAAACCGACAATGCAAAAGAGCTCGACTTTACCGGCAAAGTTGCTGCCCCAGGATTTTTTGATATGCACGTTCATTTACGCGAGCCTGGAAGAGAAGATGAAGAAACAGTTGTAACTGGCTGCGATGCTTCTGCCGCAGGCGGTTTTACTGGAATTGCCTGCATGCCCAACACTGAACCGGCAATTGATTCGGCTGAAGTAATTGAGTTGATAAAGAAAAAAGCAAAAGGACATCTTGTAGATGTTTATCCAATTGCCGCAGCAACAGTTAACCGTAAAGGAGAAGTTATCTCGCCAATGGCAGAACTGCATGAAGCCGGTGCAGTGGGATTTTCGGATGACGGCGCACCAATAAAAACCGCCTCAATTGTTAAACGTGCGCTCGAATATTCTAAGATGTACAATCTCCCTATCATCGAACATTGCGAGGAAGAAACACTTGCCGGGGGCGCAATGAATGAAAGCATAAATTCTACGCTGCTCGGACTCACTCCAATTCCATCTGTTGCAGAAGATTTAATTGTTATGCGCGATATTATGCTTGCAGAATATACCGGCGGGAAAGTTCATATAGCTCACATCAGCACAAAAAATGCCGTTGAATTAGTGCGGCAGGCGAAACATAAAGGGCTTAACGTAACGGCAGAAGTAACTCCTCATCATTTCACGTTAACGGATGACTCATTGAAAACTTACGATACAAATTATAAAATGAATCCCCCGCTTCGAACCAGAGCAGATGTGGATGCTATTCTCGAAGGATTAAAAGACGGAACAATCGACTGTATTGCAAGCGATCATGCACCTCATTCGATTGAAGAGAAAGAAGCCGAGTTCGAGTATGCGCCTAACGGAATAATCGGTCTCGAAACTCAGATCGGGATTGCTATGACAGAACTTTATCATAAAAAAATTCTCCCGTTCCAAATAATTGTTGAGAAGTTTGCTGTCAATCCAAGAAAGATTTTAAATCTAATGGTACCGCTTTTTCAAAAAGGTGAAAAAGCTAACTTAACTATTCTTGACCCTGATGAAATATGGACTGTTGATATCAGCAAGTTCAGAAGTAAATCAATAAATTCTCCTTTTGACAAACGTCTTTTAACGGGGAAATCCGTTGCAGTAGTAAATAACAAAAAAATGTTTTACAAAAATGAGATGTTGGAAATTTAGTTGACTCATTTGCGGAAAAATGTACAATCCGTTTGCTAAAGGATGAAGAATGAGCATTGAATATCTGCATGATCTTCCCGGCATATTCAAATTACCGTTTCTACCAAGAACTACTCTTTTTTTTTATACATATCAACTGTTCACCATTTAGTACACAACACACTAAAAAGCTTTGTTTATAACCATTAGACTCACTTTATTTATGGCATTTGATTTGCAAACCACTATATGAACTTTAATAGAAGGTGATGCCATGAAAAAGACAACTTTATATCTATCAATTGCAGCCGCAGCATTATTTCTCTCGGCTTGCCAGATTAACGATCCAAATAATTATTACGAAATAGATAACACTCCGCCCGCTCCGCCTGAAGGCTTGGTTGTTTATAACGGTGATAACCGTGCAGATATTGCATGGCTACATAACCGTGAAAATGACGTTGCCGGTTATAATGTTTACTACAGCGATACTTACGATGGAAGGTATACTTTAATCGGTTCGACGAGCGATAATTATTTTATAGATTACGAAGCCGCAAACGGAGTAGAAACATTTTACGGAGTAGCAGCCTACGATTACAACGGAAACGAAAGCGAGTTGAGTTACGATGTGGCGTATGCAATTCCACGCCCCGAAGGTTTTAATCAGACTATCTATGATTATCTAAATTATCCAAATAATTCGGGTTATTCGTTCACAAGTTTTTCTTCAGTGCCTTATGATGATTTAAGTTCCGACTTTTTCTTTGAGAATTATCAAGGGCAATATTACTTAAATGTTTGGGACGATAGTGACATACAGGACATGGGCGCAACAACAGATATATATGACATTCCATTTGCTCCGGAAACCGGTTGGTCCTCCACAAAAGATGTTAGAGCGATAATTGGTCATACTTATGTTATCTGGACGTGGGACAATCATTTTGCAAAAATTAGAGTTAAAAATATCACCCGCGAGAGAATCGTTTTCGACTGGGCATTCCAGTTAGTTCCCGGCAGCACGATGTTAAAACCAAAAGCCGGCTCCGATGTTCGTAAATCTTTCAAAAATATTGTTGAAGAAAGAAAGACAAAAAGAAGTGAATAATTTAGAATAACTTAAAAATGTTCTTTTGGTTTTACATTAATTTATTGATTAAATTTAGGCTAAAGATACTGATGATAATTAGAAAAAATATATGGTTAATCATTTTAATCTTTAGCCTTATTAATTTAATGGCTTATCCGCAGGATACTAACTTTTTTAACAAACTCGATTCGAGCAGGAACACCGCGCCAATATTAAAAAGCATTTTTTCAGATGTTGAAGAAGCGATTTCAAACGGTGATGTTTCGGCTTTATCACGGTATTTCGGTCCTCAAACGTACTTCAGCCTTTCAAATGGAATTAACGGTTACTACAGTACCAATCAGGCTTTTTATGTTTTCGAAGATTTTTTTAAAATAAAAAAAGTTGTGTCCTTCAAATTTAACAACACGCAGGCAAGCGGTAGAAATCCATACGCAACAGGAATTTATGTTTTCGAATCGAAGGGGAAAAGAGAAATCGCTCAAGTTTATATTTCACTTAAAACTGCCGGCGGTGGCTGGAAAATAACTCAAATTACTATTAATTGATGGTAAAAAAACATTCAAAGAGATTTGAAGGCGATAGGAAATATTTTGCTATCGTCTTTTTTATTTTTTTTATTATTCTGCTTACAGGAATAATTACCCCCTATTTGTCGGATTTTAAACGCAGTAGTTGGAAGGACGAACTGACTGAAAAAATTTCTCAAATCCAATCTACAGTTACTCAACTATTCAACGAAAGACAGTCTGAACTTATTACTGTTTCAAGCGCGCTTAAAAAACAACTTCACATAAATCTTAGCACAAAAAGCAAAACCTACGGCGACTTAATAGAGTTAATCAACAAGGAGACTTACAAAGATTATTCCTTACAGGTAGTTGCGCCAAACGGAAAAATAATTGCATGGAACGGAAAAATTGCAGTTCCTCAAAATGCAATATTTCCGCTGCAGCGTCCGGTTAGTGAAACTTTTTTTTATAGCAAAGAAATAATAACACACCTTACAGTAATTGATACCCTTTTAATTGAAAGCGATCAGTTTTATTTTATAGTTAGCCGCGAAATTGAAAAACATTATTCTCTTCAAAACGAGTACTATGTCGAAACTAATTTTAGCGACGAAATATCCAACCGTTTCTTCACAAAGTTTTACATTGATTACAACCCCTTTACTTCAATAACAAAAGATGGAAGAAAATATTCCTTTGAACTTTTAAATAATGCGGGAAATAAAATTGGTCTTGTTACTCTAATAAAACCTGCGCTTGAAATTTCAATAAACAACTTCCACCAGCAGGTTACTAAAGTGCAGTCGGCGCTTGTTGTTTTAGCCGTTTTTTTCCTTGGACTCGGCTTTCGAAGAGAAAATAACCAATTAAAATTTAGATCATTAAAACTACTATTATTTGGCGCTTACCTCGCCTTATTTAGATGGCTGATTTTTGTAGTGGAATTTCCATCCAATTTTATCGAAGGACCACTCACAGACCCTGCTTATTTTGCATCCGCATTCGGTATGGGAATAGTAAAATCTCCAGCCGAATTGTTCATTACCGTTTTGTTTGTTTTAATTTTTTCATTAAAAGTTTACACACATCTATTAAATTATATCGGTTTAAAACAAAAATCCGGAACAAATAAACTGCTAAAAATTATATTTTCATCTGCAGCGGCACTGTTTTTTCTTTTAACTTTTAGAGGATTTGCAGCATCAGTTAAAAGTATAATTTTCGACTCAACTCTGCGCTATTTCCGGGAACCGAATTTACTTCCGAATGAAATATCGTTAGTTATGAATTTGACTCTTCTGATGCTTGGAACTGCGATCGTTCTTTTGCTCGGAAGTTATTTGCTGTCAATTTTATACAGTCTTTCATGGATAAACCGGCGTTACAAGATTTTAAGCTTTTGGCTCGCATTAATTTTAGCAGAATCGGCAGGAATAATTTACATCATTATACAAAAAGAACCGCTACTAACTCCTTTGATGAGCGTTCTTTTTATTGCCGCAATTTTTGTTTTTGCTTACTGGGTTTATTTTGAAGACCGTAATTCGGTTTATAATTATGTTTATGCGGCGGTTATTGCTTCATTAATTTCAATTACCCTCCTCAACTTTTTTAATCTTGAACTCGAACGTGAGTCATTAAAAACAACTGCTTTTGAAATTAACCGCCCTAATGATAACCTTTTAAAATTTCTTGTTACGGAAACTATTAAGAGTGCATCGAAAAATGATGAAGTTACTAATTCCTTTTCAGAAAGATTAACAAATTACGATGCAATTGCTTTTAAAATTTGGAGTCAAAGTCCGCTGCAGCACGAAGCAATGAATTCTACAGTTGTGCTTTTAGACAAAAATAAAAAACAACTCGGTAAATTTGAAATAGGAATGAATGCCGAATATATTCCTCAAGTTCCTGCAAATTTCCGAAAGGATAGTGCAGTAACCTATGACACCGAATTCGAAAACGAAAGAAATAAAAAAATTTTCGGAAGCATAATTCCAATAATGGAAAGAAATATTCTAAAGGGTTTTATAGCAGCTTCTATCAGTTTCGATCTTGAAAGTTACGGCTCGGGCAATATGCCGGTTTTTCTCGAATCGCACAAAAATTATCTGAATTCAGTAATCGATCCTCGTGAAATAAAAATATTTGAATTCGAAGACACACAACTCGTTTCAGTTTACGGCGATATTTACCCTTCGCTTGATCAGGTAAAACCAATTCTTAATGCCAACTTTTCACCCGATCAGGAAACATGGTTAAACTTAAATTTAAATAATGAAATGTATGTCGCCTTCGTTATGCGCTATAATACTAATGAGCATACGAAAACAACAGCGGTGCTTTTGCGCGAAAAACATTTTACATGGAATCTTTTTAACTTCTTTAAAATTTTCATAATTCACTCACTGTTTATTGTAATATTGTTCTTGATTTTGTTTCTGTCGAGGTTGAAATATTTCAAGTATTCATTCCGTGCACAGCTTTTAATTTCATTTTTAGTTATTTCAATTATTCCCGTTGTAATACTTGCAATTTACAATCGTCAAGTGGTTGATGAAAGAAGCCGGTTCGCTGTTTTTAACGAATTAGATGAAAGAATTAATTATATTGAAAACCATATAAAGACACAATTAGCAAAACATGATGATAGAGATCTAACTACTGCTTTTTCGAATGCCGGCAGAGAATTAGGAATTTCGTACGGCGTTTATTCTTCTTCAAATTTAATTTTTAATTCCGATCAACAGTATTATGCAATCGGTTTGTTTCCCGATAAATTAGATCCTAAAGCTTATTACCAATTAAACTATTTAAGCTACCGCGAATTTCTGACTGAAGAAAAAGTGGAGAATTATTCATACAGCGCATTCTATAAGAAAATAAATATTAACGGAGAAGAATTTATTATTGGCGTTAATGAAGCTTTTAACAAGGTTAAAATTACTTTTTCCCTTATTGATGTAGATGTTTTCCTCTTCGGAATTTATTCGTTCGCAGTTATTATTATAATTATTATAAGCACCTTGCTTGCGAATAAAATATCTGCGCCAATAAGAAAATTAACCAAAGCTACTGAAGCTGTGGGACATGGCGACTTAAACGTTGAACTTGTAAATAAAGAAATAGGTGAACTGCGGGATCTGATTTCAAGTTTTAATTCAATGACGCGCGAACTGCAGCGAAACCAGGCGGAACTTGCGGCGATGGAACGTGAAAGCGCCTGGAAAGAAATGGCAAAGCAAGTAGCGCACGAAATTAAAAATCCTCTTACTCCGATGAAGCTTGCCGTGCAGCAGATGATTGCAACTTACCGGGATAAATCTAAAAACTTTGAGGAAATATTTGAAAAACTTACGTCAACTATTTTAAACCAGGTAGATAGCCTAAGTGCAATTGCATCGGAGTTTTCGCGGTTTGCAAAAATGCCAAACATAAAACTTGAAAAAGTAGATCTTATTCCGGTTGCCCAGGATACGATAAATCTTTTTACGGATGAAAAAGTAAACATCAAACTAAACTGTGAAATTACCGAAGCGGTTGTAGAAGCCGACAATGCGCAGTTGAGAAGAATGTTCATCAACATGATTAGAAACGCAATTCAAGCCAATGCTGATAAAGTAACGATTGAAATTTATAAAACAGAAAATAGATTTGAGATAATTATTTCGGATAATGGACAAGGAATAGAAGAAGAAGACAAAGAAAAAATATTTCAAACTAATTTTACAACAAAAGAAAAAGGAATGGGAATAGGTTTGAAATTAGTAAAAAGATTTATCGAGGGAATAAATAGTTCAATTGATTTAATCAGTTCAACTCCGGAAGGAACAATCTTTAAAATCGTTATTCCTCAATCAAACAATAGAGACGAATAAATGTTAACCCCGCATCAGCAAGCTGCATTAAATATTGATAAGCATATCAGCCTTACGGCAAATGCCGGCTCCGGTAAAACATTTGTGCTTTCGAAAAGGTATCTTGAAATTGCTCTGAAGAAAGAAGTTTCGCTGCGCAATATTGCAGCAATCACTTTTACAGATAAAGCGGCAAGTGAACTTTATAAAAAAATTGCAAACGAAATTGAAGCAAAAATGGCGGAGACTGTCGAACCAAAATTAAAACGCAAATTGGAAATTTTACGGCGGCAGTTAGTCTCTGCAAACATCTCAACCATTCATTCTTTCTGTATTGATATACTGCGGCAGTTTCCCGTTGAAGCAGGAATTGACGCAAACTTTACACCTATTGATGAAACGGCTTCAAATGAACTTGTGGAGCTTAGCATTGAGGACATTATAAATCATAAGTTAAACAATCACGGCGATGAGGAACTAAAAAATTTAATTCGATTATTCGGTTCCAAAACTGCGTTTTCTAAACAATTATTTTATTTAATCAAAAACAGAAAAAATGTTTTAACCTGCGCCGATAATATTTACAGAAAAGACGTACCCGGGATAGCGGAGTTTTTTAATTCGTCGTTTAATTATCAGCTTCAAGAAATCGTTAAAGGATTTGAAGAAGAATTAATCAACAGTATTAGAAGAATAAATGATAGCGTTTTGGCTATTAAGGCAGACAATGAAACCGGACTTAAAATCGCTTCTTCTCTCGCTGAGCTTACACCGGATTTAAATGTGATCGAAAAACTCTTTCGCTTCAAACAAATAATGGGTTCGATTTGCACAGATAAAGGGACGGTTAAAATAAGGGGTTATTTTAAAGATGAGTTCAATAGGTTCGCAAAAGAAAAAAGGTCTGTTGAAAAAACCAACTCCTTATTAAAGCAGTTTGAGTTTGAATATGAATTTAAAAAAATAAATAATGCGCTTGCAAAATTTGGCAAAGATGTGTTAAATATTTTTTCTGAAACAGCTGCTTTATATAATATAAAGAAAACCGAAAACGGCTATTTGGATTTTGAAGACATTCTACTGCTGACTCAAAATATTATTTTGCACAGTGATGTTCGCAATTACTTAAGCAGTCAATACAAATATATAATGATTGACGAGTACCAGGATACAAACGAACTCCAGTATAATATTTTTCTTCCGATACTTGACGGATTGAGAAAAAATAATTTGTTTGTTGTGGGCGACGAGAAACAAAGTATTTACATGTTTAGAGATGCCGAACTTGAAGTGTTCCGTCGAACTAAAAATGATATTAAAAATAGTTCCGGAAGTGAGCAGCTTTTATCTTTGCCCGATAGTTTCAGAATGTCGCCGGCAATTTGCTTGTTCACAAATACTTTATTCGGAAATCTTTTTCAAAATCCTCATCCCCGTTTTAATGAAGTTGCCCACTCGGATTTAGTTTGCGCTCGTAGTGACGAAATGCCGGGCAGTGTAGAATTGCTTGCGGTTAAAAAAGAAAAAACGGAAAATGATGAAGCGGAAATTGAATTTCCGGAAGCCGAACTTACTGCAAAAAAAATTATTCAAATTAGAAATGCTGATGCCGCAAACTGGAACGATATTGCAATTTTATGCCGAAAGCGTAAACCGTTTGCAGAACTTGAAAAGGTTTTTATAAGATATAAAATCCCGTTCACAATCATTGGCGGGAAAGGATTCTACCAGCGGCAATCTATTTACGATATTTACAACTACTTTTCTTTTTTGTTGGACAACGGAAATGATACAGCATTGGTTGGTATTCTCCGCTCCCCTTTTTTCACTATATCCGATACCGAAATTTATAAGCTTTCATTAATTGAGGGAAATAATTACTTCGATAAACTGAAAACAAAGGCGCAAAGCGAATTTAAATTTAAAAACATTTTGGCGCTGCTTCAAAATAATGTTTTGCTTTCAAGAAATTCTGACATTCCTTTGCTCCTTAGAAAAATTTTGGATGAGACCGGATACATTTCTGTGCTCGCATCACGTAAAAACGGCGTGCAGGAAACCGCAAACATTAATAAACTTATAAAACTTACAATTCAGTTTAATGCGAAGGGTTTTAAAACATTATACGATTACGTTAACTGGTTAAAAGAATCTATCGAATCTTTTGAAGATGAAGCGCAAGCTGCTCTTGCCGATGATTCTAACTCGGTGAATATAATGACAGTCCATCAGTCGAAGGGTTTAGAATATCCCTACGTGTTTCTTTACAAATGTGCTGATACGGCACAAAGCAATTCGGTAAAAGCAAAGCAAATTAGAATTGATAAAAATTTTGGGCTGCTCACAAAACTCCCGCTTGATGACAATTATTTCGGCGATTATCAATCGGCTCCGATAATTTCCGTTGTAGATTATATTAATAAAAGAAAAAACTTAGCTGAGCTAAAAAGATTGTTTTACGTTGCAGTAACCCGCGCAAAAGATCATTTGATAATTTCTTCCGAAGTTACGGATAAACTGCCTAATGAAGATTCTTTTATTGGACTTCTAAGAGATGGATTGGAAATAGATTTTAACGAGGAAAAACTTCATCTTTCGGGAAACTTAAATTATTTGATAAATGAAAATGGATTTAAAAACATCACCAAAGCTTTATCAATTGATATCCCTATTTTAAAAGAAATTATATGCGAACCAAAAGATGAGCGGGAAGAAGATGAAATAAAAGAAATTCACAATTATTACATTAACCCTATTGATGATTTGCCTTCGAATGAGATAATCTCTGCAACCAAAGTTGCTGTGTTCGCGCAATGTCCGGTAAAATATCAGCTAACATATGATTACGGTTTTACAAAAATCATAAGCGATTATAAAAACTGGAAAAGCAAAAACACTCCGCTTAAAGGTAAGTTTGATTTTAATCCTGCCGAAGATGTTTCGCAGAATGAAGATGATGAACATCAACCAAATTTTGCTGATGTAAAAGGGAGGATCATCCACAATGTTTTACAAAAAAATATTCCCTCAGTAAATTTGGAAAATTTTGTCGATTCGGCGATTCATCGCGAGATTGACGTTTTAACCTATGACGTGATTGCAGCGGCAAAGATGAAAGAAGAAATAATTAACAATTTAAAAGGATTTTTTCTCTCGGAGGCTCATAAAAAATTAAGTGAATATAAAAATTACTTTAACGAATACGAGGTATATATAAAAGAAAACGATTATTTCCTCTACGGGATAATTGATAAACTTATTATTGACGACAACAAAATCATAATTGTAGACTATAAAACAGATGACATCGCGCCCTCAGATATTCCTGAAAGGGCTGCAAATTATTTAATTCAATTGAAATTTTATTCATATATTGCATACAGGTTATTACAAAATTTTGATAAAATTATTTTAAAATTAGTATTTATTAAACACCCGGATGAAAATGTAGAAATCATTTTATTGCCGGAACAAATATCGGGAATAGGTGAGGAAATTAGATTGATGACTAAGGCTGTCCGTTCCGGTGAATACATAAAAAACATAAACCATTGCAGCAAATGTTTATTCTCGCTGAACAATAAAGATTGTATTAAAGAGTAATAAATTAAAATCTTATGCTTAAATATGTAAAACAAATCAGAGAATTAGATTTAATCGAAAAGGAACTTAATTATATCGACGCAGGCTTGCTCGCTTTTAGTTCTGAAGAAGAAGAAAAAATAATTCATTTGCCTTCAACTTTTTTATACCATGATAAAAATATCTACCTGTTTATTTTTAGCGAAGAAATTTTAGAGAAGGTGGTTTTTGGTGCACCCGCAAGATTTACTACTCTAAGAACGGATAAACATAAAAGAAACAAAAAAGACACTGAACATAAATACGAGTTCTTCTCTGTAAGTGTAAAAGGTTCCGTTAAAAAAGTTGATGACCCAAAAACTTTTGACGAAGTAAAGAAAAAGTATCTCGATAAATATACTTCCAACTCCTCCGATGAAGAGAATACTCTATCAATGGATAATTTGATTATAATCGATTCTGAAGAAATTCAGGCATTAGAAGAAAAAGGAGGTTGATATTGCGGCTGTTTTTACTATTACTTTTTGCCGCCCTTTTTTTTGCAGGATGTTCGAGCAGCGTGTATTATGAATTCCCGGTTGATTTAAAAAACTCAGAACTTAAAGCCGGGTTTCTAAAAAAATATTCTCCTTACTTAAATGGGAAAAAGATATTCGTTGATCCCGGACACGGCGGAGGAGACAGAAGAAGCGTGGGTATTAATAAACTTACAACGGAAGCGGATGCAAATTTAAGAGTAGCGCTGGCGTTAAGAAATTTCCTACTCGAAGCAGGCGCTGTTGTTTTTATGTCACGAGATAAAGATGCAACTGTGGACTTAAAAGAACGCTCCTATATGGCTAACAAAAGCGGCGCAGATGTTTTTATAAGCATCCATCATAACGCGCCGGGAGGCGATAAAGATTACTGGACTAATTACACATCAACATATTACCACGCTAAAGAAACCGATTATGAATATGAACCGAACGAAAGAGATTTAGCACGTTTTGTTCAACGTGATATGGCTTATGCAATGCGTAACTCCGGAGGTCTCGGTTCTTTTGACGGAACATATTCTGATTACTGGATCTATCCCGGCAACGGATTTTCTGTTCTGCGTGTTACAGAAATTCCGTCTATACTTGTTGAGTGCGGCTTCTTTACAAATGCACACGAAGAAGCCCGAATTTCAGATGAGAAGTTTAATAAAATTCAAGCGTGGGGAATATTTAGAGGCATCGCACGTTATTTTGCTGCTGGAATTCCGGAAGTAAAACCTGTGAATGAAAAATCTTTTTATGCAGCCGGAGATGTTAAATTAAAATATTCGTTAATTGATTCGGCAGGAATAGATCAATCAAAAATCCGTGTTTTGTTCGATAGTTTAGACGTTGTGGGCGTTCAATTCAATAACCGAAATAATGAACTGACTGTCGATCTGCCTTCCGTAAAAGAAGGTGAATACGAACTGAAAATTATCGCCGCAAATAAATACGGCAACCATAATTTCCCTTACAAGAAAAAAATTAAAATTATTCATTAAACATAGAGAGCTGATTAATGCTTAATTATGTATGGCTGGCTTTGCTTATTCTCGGAATAGGCGCCGCGGTTACAACCGATGTAATAAATCAAAGCAAAAACAAATACCGCAATAACGAACCTATCCCTGTGAAGATTCTATTCAGTTCACCCTACGAAAAAAATAAAGACACTTCTTATGCAACTACTGTCATTATTAAAAATTCAGATTTTAATAAATTCTACTCAGAAAAAGTTGATAACGATGTAGTTTTCCCTGCGCGCATTTCTGTAAATACAAAAGAAGGCAAGAAATCTTTATTCTTTAATATTAATGACAAAAGTCCAAAAATATTTAAAGAAATTGCTGGCGTAACAGGAGATGATGATGATATAACCGGTAAAATCAGGTTTTCACATTTCAGCGGCGATTCGCTTGCGCAGGGTTTTATTATTCTTGAAGAAGTTTCTTTTACAAAATTAAAAGACGTAACTAATTCGGCGCTTAGCTACGCTTCTACAGCCGTCAATATTGCTATCGGTTTAATTGGCATAATGGCTCTTTGGCTCGGTGTAATGAAGGTTGCCGAGGAAGCCGGGCTTATCAGCATTATTGCACGCTGGCTAAAACCTGTAACTACAAAACTTTTCCCCGACGTTCCAGCCGATCATCCGGCAATGGGTTCGATGATAATGAACATTTCTGCAAACATGCTCGGGCTTGGCAACGCTGCTACTCCATTTGGATTAAAGGCAATGGAAGAACTTGATAAACTCAACCCCAACAAAGGCACCGCAACAAATGCGATGGTAACATTTCTTGCAATCAACACGGCAGGTATGACTTTGATACCCGCAACAGCAATAGCCATACGCGCATCAGCAGGCAGTTCCGATCCGGCAATCATAATTGGGACTTCTTTATTCGGCGCTTTTTGTGCAACAGTAATGGGATTAACATCAGCAAAAATTTTAGAAAAGTTTCCAATCAAAAAAGGTGAATTCGGCGCCTGGTTAAGGAGTAACTTAAAAGGCTTTCTTGTTTTTATAAGTTTAATTTTAATCGCTGCTCTAATTATATTAACCGGGCTTGGCTCGCTTCTCGGCTCGGTTTTTAATTTTGTAACTCCCGATTTATTCAAATCCGTAATTCAATTCTTTTCGATAATTGCTATACCATTTTTAATAATTGTATTTATTGGATACGGAGCAATAAAAAAAATTAAAGTTTATGAGCAATTTGTAGAAGGAGCAAAAGAAGGATTTCAAATTGCAGTTAGAATTATTCCTTACCTGGTTGCTATGCTTGTGGCAATCGGAATTTTTCGTGCTGGCGGTGCAATGGAATGGTTAATATATATTTTAAGACCTCTCACCGATTTTGTTGGTATGCCAGCAGAGGCTCTGCCGATGGCTCTTATGCGCCCTTTATCGGGCAGCGGTTCTCTTGGTATTATGGCGGAAATACTTTCAGTTCACGGACCCGATTCGTTCATAGGAATTTTAGTATCAACATTTTTTGGAAGCACTGAAACCACATTTTACGTTCTCGCCGTTTACTTTGGTGCAGTGAATATTAAAAATACACGGCATGCTCTTCCCGCTGGATTAATCGCCGATGTATCCGGTATTCTCGGGGCAGTTTTTATTGTCAGATTATTATTCGGTTAATATGAAAATTTTTATAACCCGTTCCATCCCTCATGAAGGGATTACTTTATTAAGAGAGAAGGGATTCACGGTCACGGTTTATAATGAAGACAAACCGATTCCACGCGAGGAGTTTATAAGCAAAGCAAAAAATGCTGACGGAATTATTTCTTTGTTAACAGACAAGATTGATAAAGAAGTGATTAACAAATTGAATAGATGCAAAATTATTGCTAACTATGCGGTCGGATTTAACAATATAGATTTCAAATACGCTTTTAAAAAAGGAATTGTAGTAACAAATACGCCTGATGTTTTAACTGACTCTACCGCAGACCTTGCAATGGCTCTCATCTTAGCATGCACACGCCGTATTGTTGAAGCGGATAAATATATACGGGGCAGAAAATTCGTTGGCTGGAAGCCAAAACTTCTTCTCGGAATAGAACTCAAAGAAAAAGTAATCGGCATTCTCGGAGCCGGTAGAATTGGAGAAGCTGTTGCTATTCGCGCTAAATCGTTCGGAACAAAAATTTTATATTTTGATAGTAAGCGAAATGCAAGACTTGAAAAATCAACGAGCGCAAAAAAAGTTTCACTTACTAAGTTGTTGAAAGAATCAGATATTATTTCGCTCCATCTTCCATTTAATGAAGATACTTATCATACTCTAAATAAAGAAAAATTATCACTGCTTAAAAAATCGGCGGTGCTAATTAATACTGCACGCGGCGAACTAGTTGATGAAAAACATCTTATTAAAATGTTACAAACTAAAAATTTGCTTGCTGCCGGGTTTGATGTTTATGAGGGCGAACCTGTAATTAATTCCGAATTGTTGAAACTTGAAAACGTAGTTTTGTTGCCTCACATCGGCAGCGCAACAAAAGAAGCAAGAGGCAGGATGAGTTTACTTGCTGCAAAAAATATTATAGCTGTTTTATCAGGTAGAAAACCGCTAACTCCGGTGTATTAATTTCAAAGCAATAAGATTTTTCCGGTTGAAAATCATATTTTTAATCAATACCTTTTAAGTAGAAAATAAAGGCAAAATGCAACATGAGAATTGGAATACCAACGGAAACAACACATGAAGAAAAAAGAGTGGGTTTGGCTCCTGCCGGAGTTGACGCTCTAATTCGCTCCGGTCATACAGTTTACATACAAAGCTGCGCGGGTATTGGCAGCCACTTCAGCGATGAAGACTATAGAAAAACTGGTGCAAACATCGTCTATAGTGCAGAAGAAGTTTTTCTGCGCTCCGAAATGGTAGTTAAAGTTGCGCCGTTTTCCGATGCGGAAGCAGAACTTCTTCAAGAAAACCAAACTCTTTTTTCATTCCTCCATTTAGCGGTTGGAAAGAAAAACATAATTGAAGCGCTTCTGAAAAAGAAAATCACAGCGATTGGTTACGAACTTATTGAAGATGAACAAGGTTTACCGGTGCTTCAATCTATGAGTGAAATTGCCGGTCAACTTTCAATTCAGGTGGCTGAGCGGTATCTCGAATCTAATTTGCACGGCGGCAGAGGAATACTACTTGGCGGAATAACCGGCGTTGCGCCTGCTGCCGTTGTTATTCTTGGCGCGGGCGTAGTTGGAACGACTGCTGCAAAAGCAGCTCTCGGAAGAGGCGCTCAAGTTATTGTTCTTGATAAAGACCTGACCCGTTTAAGAGCAATAACCAATACTTTCCGTCAGAAAGTTACTACTGTTGTAGCAAATCCATATACAATTTCGCGCGGTGTAAAATTCGCTGATGTTTTAATTGGCGCTGTTTTAATTAAAGGAATTAAAGCACCAAGCATTGTTACCGAAGAAATGGTTAAAACAATGAAGAAAGGGGCTGTTATAGTCGATGCATCAATAGATCAGGGCGGTTGTATTGAGACAAGCCGTATCACGTCAATTTCTGACCCTGTTTACACATCACATGATGTTATACATTATTGTGTGCCCAATATGCCTGCATTAGTTTCACGCACTGCAAGTTACGGATTGAATAATGCTGCGCTAAATTATATTCAGAACATTGCTGATAACGGAACGGAAAATGCTCTCAGAAATGACGAAGGTCTTGCAAGCGGCGTATGCGCTTACTCAGGTTATTGTTCAAATGAAGCTCTTGCTAATACTTTCGATTTAGAATACAGAAGATTAAGAATCTTCTCAACCAATTAAAGACTAATTATTAACGAAGGCGCACATGCGCCGGAACTAAAAGTGATGATATGACAGCAACTGAAGAAATAAAAAGATCTCAAATCCCGACTCATCTTTTAACAATTTACAACCAAAAAGTTGTTTCTGCGGATGATGCGGTTAAAATAGTTAAGTCGGGCGACAACATTTTGTGCCATTCCAATTGCGCTTTTCCTACTGTGCTAATGGAAGCGCTCGTAAAAAGGAAAGATGAACTGAGAGATGTTGTGATAATTCATGCGCTCTCGGTTGGTAATCTTTCATACTTACAACCCGGGATGGAAACGTCATTCCGGCACAACGCATTTTTTATTGGCTCAAATGCACGCAGAGCAGTTGGTGAAGGAAGAGCTGACTTCACTCCAATCTTTCTTTATGAAACTCCCCTTCTCTTTTCGAAGGGTTACATAAATCTCGATGTTGCATTAATTAATGTTTCGCCCCCCGACGAGCACGGCTTTTGTAGTTTGGGAGTTGAAGTAGGTCTAACCAAAACCGGCGCGGAGAAAGCAAAAGTAGTTATAGCACAAGTTAATCCAAAGATGCCCCGTTCTCTTGGCGACAGTTTTATTCATGTCAATAAATTCAAATATATTGTAGAAGTTGATGAGCCGATTCCTGAACTGCTGCAAGGTGACAGAGATTCATCTCCAGAAATAATTGAAATAAATAAAAAGATTGCCTGGAATATTGCAAATATGATTGAGGACGGTTCAACTTTGCAAATGGGAATCGGGGCAATACCGGATTTCGTTCTTCGTTATCTTGAAGACAGAAAAGGTCTCGGCATTCACTCTGAAATGTTTTCTGACGGTGCGGTTGAACTTGTTGAAAAAGGAATTATTACAAATGAAATGAAAACACTTCATCCAGGCAAAATTATCACAGGGTTCGTCCTTGGCACTAAGAGGGTTTATGATTTTATAGACAATAATCCTTTGTGCGAGTTCCACAGGCAGGAATATGTTAACGACCCTTTTATAATTGCAAAGAACTACAAAATGGTTGCTATTAATTCGGCGATTGAAGTTGACTTAACCGGGCAGGTTTGTTCTGATTCTATCGGGTCAAAATTATTCAGCGGCTTCGGCGGACAGGTAGATTTTATACGGGGCGCTGCACGTTCGGAAGGAGGTAAACCGATTATTGCTTTACCTTCAACTACAAAAGATTTTAAAATTTCCCGCATCACAGCTCAGTTAAAACCCGGCGCCGGTGTTGTAACTTCGCGCGGTGATGTGCACTACGTTGTTACCGAATATGGTGTTGCCCAGTTATTCGGAAAAACTGTGCGCCAAAGAGTTAAATCGCTAATTAACATTGCTCATCCGAAATTCCGCGATGAATTAGAAAAATACGCTAAGGAAAATAATTATATTTAATTGATGATAGCGGTAATAGGAGACATACACGGTTGTTATTATACTTTTCAAGAAGTTTATAAGAGAATAAAAAGTAAGTATCCCGATATTTCGGTTTATTGCGTAGGGGATTTAATCGACCGCGGTAATTTTAGTTACGAGGTTGTCGAATTTGTGAAGAAGGAAAATATTCAGTTTACCGCTGGCAATCACGACTTAATGTTTTACTACTTTGTAAAAAAACCCGATTCCGAAATGGCAAGTTCGTGGTTATATAACGGCTACGAAAAAACTATGTCGTCTTATGAGGTGCACTTCGAGGAAATAAATAAACATGTTAATTTCATTTATCGGGCTCCTCTTTTTATAAACCTAACTGACTGCTTTATATCCCATGCAGGAATTTCAACTTATTACAAAAAACAAATTGGCATCAATCCGCTTGACGATATAGATAAACTCGAAGAAATAGTTGCGTCTGATGTTGCAAGCACTCATTCGATCGTCTGGACGCGCGATGAATTGCTGAATCTCGGTAAGCTGCAGGTAGTAGGTCATACCCGTCAATCAAATATAAAGTACATCGAAAATAATAATGCCGTTTATATTGACACATCTGTTTACACCGGGAATAAACTAAGTGCAGTTATATTGGAGAATAACAAGGTTGTTGATAAAATTGGAGTGCCAACAGATAGTAGAGATATTGAATAACGTTTGACCTGGCATCATTAGTTTAAATCAATCATTCAATAATTCATCTTGCGCAAAATATTCATTTGAATAGCCCCGACCTATAGATGCTGTTGGAATATAAACCGAAAACAAACAATTAGAGTCCCGCGTAAGCGGGATTTTTATTGTCCGCTAACTAACGGATTAACACAAGCCCGAAGGTTGTTGCTATTATTGCCATGCCCCGTCTAACGTGAGTAATGAAGACACTCAATATTATATTGGTTTTACCTTTTGCTTTTAAAACGGTCGACATGAATATTCATTTTACTTCCGATCTAACCAGTCGAGCAAACCATTAATAAAAGTTAGCGGATGAGGCGGGCAGCCGGGAATGAAAAGATCTATTTTATTTTCTTTAAGAAATTTCCTTTCTGTTTGAGATGAACTTTGAAATATTCCTCCCGAAATTGAACAAGCCCCAAATAGAATAATTATTTTAGGATTCGGTATTGCTTCGTAGCAAATCTCAGTTGCGCGGGACATGTTCTGTGTCATCGGACCTGTAATTACAATTCCATCGGCATGGCGCGGCGATGCAACAAAATCAATCCCGTATCTTCCGAGGTCAAAATTCACATTACTCAAAGCATTAAGTTCAAGTTCGCAGCCGCTGCACCCTCCGGTAGATATTTGTCTTAGCTTCAATGACTTCCCAAAATAACTTATGATTTTTGCCGAAGCTTTTTCAGGAGTAATTGTTTTTGTTTTTTGAGTGACGTTTAATTTTTCCCTGCTGTCTGATGCGAGATGATAATCGTTCGAGAAGTGAATGATTTTTTCCGGACATACCTCTTCGCACAAAGGACAGAATACACATAAACCCAAATCAATGCTTACCGGATTTAATTTGATTGCATTAGTGGGACACGCATTTATACAACTACTGCAGCCCGCCGGGCACTCCTTTTCAGCAATCACCGGCAATCCGCGGAAAAGTTGTGGTAGTGATACATTTCTAACATCGTGAATTATCGGATCACCTTGCAGGATTCTGAGTTTTATTGCTTCAATCATAATACTTTATTATTTAAATCAATCTTTTATAAATCGTGACCGGCATAGGACAAATCAAAACTTTTATTACATAATGGGAAATCAGAAATTGCAATTTCGCGGAGAGCAAGACTGAGTCCGTACCAATTATTGAAAGAAGGATCTTTAATTTTGTACTGAACAATTTTTCCATTTGCGTCAGTAAAAGAAGCGTGAATAACTTCCCCCCGCCAACCTTCAACAATTGAAATCACTCCGGAATTTGGTTCAGTGATTACAGATTCTACTTTTCCGGAAAGAGTGTGTTCACACAATTTTCCTTCGGGAAGATTTTTAATTTGCTCAAAAATAAAATGGAGCGATTCATCTATTTCTAAAGCGCGAAGACGAGCGCGAGCAAAAACATCACCTGTTGGCAGCGTTATTAACGAAACCGGAAAATAACGATACGCTCCGTAAGGAGTGTTTATTCTTGCATCTATTTCAATTCCGCAAGCACGTGCCGCTATTCCAACCATTCCTACCTGCTTTGCCACATCCTTTTTGACCTTTCCGGTTCCGTCAAATCGTGTTAATGCGCCGGTTGAGGAGAATAAGAAATTATTTATTTCTGTTACGTCTTTTTTTACTACCTCTAGATTTGCTATAATTTTTTTAATCGTTTCCTCATTAAAATCGTATCTAACTCCCCCATAAACAAACAAACCACGTCCGGATCTTGAACCGCACAAAGCTGCCAGGCTATTTATCATTAATGTTCGCAGCCTGCCATAAGACGCTGAGACAATTGCAAGTCCAATGTCATTAGCAACGCCGCCAAGCCCCGAAAGGTGCATGGCAACACGTTCAATCTCTTCGGCAATTGAACGAATAACCTGAGCGCGCAAGCTAGTAGAGATGTTTGCAAGACTTTCTATTGCGCTACAATGAGCGTAAGTGTGTCCAATTACTGTATCACCGGCAATTGATTCGGATAAAATAATTCTTTGAGCCGGTTTTGCGTTCAACATTTCTTTTTCAACACCGCGATGCTGATAGCCTAAATTTATTTCAAGATGATAAACTAACTCGCCATGACATTGAAAACGAAAATGCCCGGGTTCTATAATTCCAGCATGAATCGGTCCAACGGCAACTTCGTGAACTTCATCTCCTTCGAGTTTATAAAAATTATACTTCTCATCTCCATTAATTACGTTTTGTTTTCTTACAGGGCGCAGCCATGGATGATCCAGTATTGCAAATCCATTATTCTCTGCAAGCTCACATTCGAAATAATTTGTATGGGGATAGTCATTAGCAAAACTTTCAAACTCTAACTGCTCTTTTGGAAATTCACCGCCGACAATATGGATGAAGGATGTGTGCAAATCAGCAAGCAGAGCAATTATTCTGTGCGGGATTTTTGCATCAATCGGAAAAAGACCAATCATCCGGAAGTCTTTTGATAGGGCTTCAAAAACATTTTCGTGAAATGTATTCTTGTTATGAAATGATATTTCATCTATATGGAACAATTGATTATTTTGAACTTTTAACGACATCATAACTTAATACCAAAATCTTTTGAAATATTTAAAATATTATCACGCAATATTTCAGGCGAAATAACCGCAATGGCAATTAAAAGGATCAGTATTACAATTGTTGCAAAATGAATGATCTCAAATTTTTCTTTTTCTAAAAGAATTTCTTCATTCTCGTTTTTAGAATACAACATTTGAAAAATAGTTTTACCCATATTTATAAAAATGAAAAGAAGAAGAAACATAGTTATAAACAATATCCAGGGTTTGTCTGAAAAAAGCATCCCTTGAAAAATCATTAATTCGCTAAAAAATATTCCGAACGGTGGAATTGCCGAGATAGCAAAAAACGAAAGTAAAAACATCCAGCCTGTTAAAGGTAAAATGTTTAATACAGAAGTTACCCCGGAGACCTCTCTGGTTTTAAATTTGCGATGAATATTTCCGGCAGTAAAAAATAAAACCATTTTATTGAGCGAATTATAAATTACATGATACATAGCCCCGATAAATGCTATGCCCCCAATTCCGATTCCCAGGGCGATGATCCCAAGATGTTCAACGCTGGAATAAGCAAGAAGACGCTTGTAGTTATTAACTTTGAACATATAAATGAAGGCAACAAAAAGCGAAATCAAACCCCCAATTACTAAAATTGTTTTAGCAAATTCATGCGTTGATGTCGGGCTTACTATTTGAAATATCCTCAACACACCGAGTAATGCTGTTATTCGCAATGAGCCGGACATTAGCGCTGCTATTGGACTTGGCGCATTGCTTGTTGCATCAACATCGCCGGAGTGCATAGGCGCTATTCCAATTTTTGTGCTTAGTCCAACAAAGATGAAAATAAAACTTGCTTTAAGCCAAACAGGATTTAGTACAGCCGCTTTTTTAACGAATTCCGAAAAGAATAATTGATGCCCTTCAAGGATTGTTCCTTTAGAGGCAAGTATTAAAAATAAAATTCCGATGAATGCGAATGCAATTCCTACGGAAACAAGAAAAAGATATTTCCACATCGCTTCGAGTGCTTCTTCATTGCGGTAAAAGTATATTAAAGGAGCGACGCTTAAAGTGGTTGCCTCTGCTGCCACCCAATACATGCCAAAATGATTGCTAAGTATAGCTGCTGTGTTAGCAAACAAATAAAAATTTAGAAGCAGAAAATAATATCTTTTCCCTTCTTCCGATTTTGCAAGTGCGGGTCTCCTCAAATATGAGAATGAGACTAATACAACCCAGAAATAAACATTAGAGATGACGAGCAGGAACAGTTTGCTGAGAGAATCTGTGCTGAAGAAAAAAGGTAAATTTGGTTCGTACCATCCAATAAAAATCATCAGAGAAAAAATGAGATGAAAACTGCTGACAAACATTGAAATGATATATTGCGTACGAATACTTTTAAGTAAATAGCATACTCCGGTGCAGAAAAGCGGAAATAAAATTAAAACTGAAAATTCTAACATTAGTCTTTAAGCCTCCCCAGAGCGGTTACATCAAAACCGGACAGTGTTGAACTGATTTTGTTTATAGCTATTCCCATCAAGAAAACAACAACAAATACGTCGAGCAGTACGCCGATTTCAATCATCATCGGCAGTTCAGAAGCTACCGCTGTTCCAAATAAAAAGATGCCATTTTCCAGAACTAAAAATCCTGCAACGTGTACAATTAATTTCTTTCTGTAAATAATTACAAATATTCCCACTGCTATAGCGGTAAAACCACTGGCAAAAGGAATCGTTTCAATGTCTGTACTTTTCGAGAGTACGTTAGAGATAATAAAAATAATAGTCATAGAAAAAATTATTATAAGTAAAAATGTTATCTGCTGTATTGTCGGTTCGATCGTGCGCTTTATATCTAAATCTAAAATTATTTTTTTGATGTATTTAGGAATTAAAATTACTTTTACAAAAAACAATGTGGCGGGTAAAATTAAAGCATAAATAGAGAAGTGTCCTATAAAGGGGAACACCAGCAGCACAGTGAGCAGCACGCCCTGAAATTGCAGAACCGTAACATAAGCTTTTACCCTCGACGTTACCGAGAGATAGAACAGAGATAAACAAAAAAGGATACTTAAAACATTTTGCATAATATTTTTTATTAATTTATAACCTAACGATGCCAAAACCGAAAAATTACCAATCATCAATTGAATGATTGAATGGCTGCATGACTGAATGAAAACCATTCATCCATTCACTTACATTCATCCATGCTTACATATATATTTAGCAGTTAATATTCTTGCTATTTTGCGCAGAATATTTTTGCTAACTAATTAAATCGCCCCGGACTAATCTTAAACTTATAGCTCTATTGTTAGAACGTTTAAGCAGTTCGGAGTGACGCCGATTTTTCATACAGTGAATGTATAAATAAGCAAATTTAGAATTCCGATTGCTGTAGCAAACAACAGATAATGTGGAATACTTTTCATCTTAAAACGGGATGTAATAGTTTCAACAATTGCCAGCGAAATTGATAATGCAGTAATAACAACCACAAATATTACAATTGCCACCGTATAACTCCGAATTCCAAACGGATAAAAGAATGACGTCTCAAGTATAGCATAAATAAATAATTTGATATGACTCGAATACTGGTAGAGAAACAAATCAACTCCGGAGTTATCGAGTATCATTACTTCGTGAATCATTGTTAGTTCTAAATGAGTCTTCGGGTCGTCAACCGGCATACGGGAGCACTCTGTAACCGCAAGTATAAAAACCGAGATTGAACAGACAATTATAAAAACAATGTATGTAACGTTATCTAATCTGATTGAATGATAAATTTCATAAATTGAAGTCAGTCCGCTTATGAAGGCAATGCTTCCTAAAGTAAAAAAGAAGATCGGTTCGGCGAACACAGCAAATGCAGCTTCGCGAGAGGCTCCCATTCCTTCGAACGAGCTGCCTATATCCATTGCGGCAAGTATCTGAAAGAATCTTGCTAAACCTAAAATATATGCGAATAAAATTATATCGCCTTCAAAACTTATTAAGGGACGCTCGAAACCAATCGGCAGCATAGCCGCTGCAATAACAACGGCAACTAAATTTATTGTTGGAGAGATAACGCTGATAAATGACGAACTGTTTGCATTGATAGTCTCTTTTCGAAAAAGTCTTTTCAAATCGGAGTAGGGCTGCAAAACCGGCGCTCCTAATCTTCCTGTAAATATTGCCTTCAGTTTATTAACCAAACCTGCAAATAGCGGGGCAAAGCCGAGAACAACTAACAGTGAAATAATTCCTCTAACGAATGTAGTTAGTTCCATAAAAACGCTATCACACTATAAATAGTAATTGTTATTAATATGAATGCTATATAATATCGAATATCGGTATAACTTAAAAATTTTATCCTGCAAATTAGTTTGCTCATGCTTCTAAATGCAGGCAAAAGAATTTTACTGTCAATCAAATCTACAGAATGACTTTCAAAACTTCCTTTAGCTGGGAAGATACCTTTCGGCGATTGGACTTTTTTATGATAAACCAAAATTGATTTTGGTATTTCATTTAATTCGTCGGCGTAAGAAGATGCGGTATATTGCATCCTGTAATTCAATCCTTCATAACCGCATCCCCACGGTGCTGAAATTCTTTTCCCATATTTTTTTTGTATAAGCCGTTTCAAAAAGAAGATTAATATTATTGCTGCCAATAAAGCAATAAAAATTATACTGATAAAAAGCCAATTTATATTTAACAATTCCGAAGAATGATTTGCCGTGACAAATCCATTATTTAAAACTTTATTTACAATTCCAATAAACGGCTGCGGATAAACGCCTATCAATACACAAAAGAAGGCGAGAATGCTTAGCGATAGATATTCATAATTCGAAATGTGAAATTTTTTAATTTCTTTTCGTTCAGTACCAAGGAACATGATCGAGTTAATTTTTGTGAAGCAAGCAACAGCCAATCCTCCAACGAATGCAAGACCAACCGCTGATATAATCATTAAGAGTGGATAGTAGTTTTTTAATTCCTTTGCAGTAGTGAAGAATCCATTAAAAATAATGAACTCCGAAATAAATCCGTTGAAAGGAGGAAGACCGCTAATGGCAATTGAGCCGATAAGAAATAAAATAAAAAAATATCTGCTTCGATGAACGAGTCCACCCATACTCTCAATATTTCGAGTACCCAGATTTTGATAAATAACCCCGCTGCCGATGAACAACAAAGTTTTGAAG
Organism: Ignavibacteria bacterium CG2_30_36_16; assembly: GCA_001873185.1. GTDB lineage: Bacteria > Bacteroidota > Ignavibacteria > Ignavibacteriales > Ignavibacteriaceae > CG2-30-36-16. Next base: position 28,520 of record MNYQ01000136.1, read on the forward strand.
ATTGCATGATTAAGCGTATGTAATAGCGCTCCGCCAAAACCTAATATTTGAATTGGCAGCGAATTATACGCAGAACCGATAAATCCAACCCCGATTCCTATTCCGATAATACCGATGTTTTCAACCGAATGGTATGCAAGCAAACGCTTAATATCATGCTGAGCCAGTGCATACCACACGCCAAATATTGCACTAATAAGACTTATACCCAACACTAACCAGCCGAGCCATTCGGGCGCATAATTAAAAAATTGATATGTTCTAAAAATTCCGTAGATGCCCATTTTAATTATAATGCCGGAAAGAAATGCGCTGAATATGGTTGGCGCAATAGGGTGCGCGCGCGGAAGCCAAAAATGAAACGGCATAAATCCGGATTTTATTCCAAAAGCAGTTAACCCTAATGTGTAAAGAAGAATGAAAAGACTGCCTGTGTTTTGCAAATTATGAAAATCGCTCATCAGCCAGCTATTTGTTTGCTGATGAAGGAGGAAGAAAAATATATAAAGTAGAAAAACCGCAACGTGTGAGACGGCTAAATAATAAAAACTTCCCGTTTGAACATCCCTTTTTTCTTTTTCGAAAAGAATTCCGAGATAAGCCGTAGTGCTCATTACTTCCCAGCAGATTAAAAACAATATCGCATGGTTGGCAATTACAACTACTTGAGTAGAAACTATCATCAAAACGAAAAAGATAAAATTACTTGTAACAGATTTTCCTTCATCAATATAATGCCTAAGATATGAATGGCTATAAATTGTGGTTGGTATTGCTACTAATTGGATAATGTTTAAGAAAAATAATCCCAAAGAATCAAATCTGAAAATATTAGCCGGATTTAGTAGAGAGCTAAAATTTAAGGAGGATGAGTTTGAAAAAACCAATGCAGGAAATGACGAACTTAGTCCTAAAACTAATCCTGCGGTAAGCAATAGATGCGCTGCGGCTGAGGCTTTATGGTTATTCCGTACAGAGGCAATAACTATGATTGATGCTATTTGCACTACTAGCGCGTAGAAAAGTAAATCCATTTGTTATTCGGCTATGATCATATCTATGTTTATAAAATATTTTTCCTGATAAACGTTCTGCTGTAAGATACGTCTCTTAATAAATCTTGGCAAGGTTAAGAATAAAAAATTATTCGCCTCTGGAAATTTCGATGTGAGTAATTATATCAATAATTTCGGAGTAATTAAGCCTGCTCTCTAATGCAAAGCGGAATGTTTCTTTTGAAAGTAAAAAACTCAAATGAGCAAGCAAACTTAAATGCTGTTTTATTGTCTGCGATATTAAAAGTATAAATGTGTGCACCGGTTTCCCGTCAAGCGATTTTAATTCAAGTGGTTTTTCGGTAAAGAAAAAATTTATAATTGGCTTATAACGCCCTACCATAAGCGGGATACGCGGGTGGGGTAAACTTATTCCATTTCCTATTGCAGTGCTCATTAATTCTTCGCGGTTCTTAAGCAGTTGAACAATTATTCCTTTGTCAACATTTTTTTCAAGCTCAATTAAATTTACCATTTGTTCGATGTAGGAATTTTCGGAGAGCCGGCAATCATAAAAAAAAGAATTCTGATCGAGAATTGTATTTAAAGTATCAACATGGTACTCGCTCATTTTTTTATCGCCGGATATATTAATAGGAAGGTTGCGGCTAAGCGCCCACTCAACCATTCTTTGTTTATTAAATAATAGTTTATCGTTTATTGTTTGAAAAGGGACTTCTTTTTTCTTTATCAGATTCAGGATATCCTTTTCTTTCATCAACAATAAATTAGAAATATCTTTAATTGTTAAATCCAAAACTTAATCCTTAAAATATTAATTTTAATTTCTCAACCTTATCAGCAATTATTTTTTAATAATCACATCGGGATTCTTAGCTCGCTTTCGGTTTCAACACGGCTTACCAATATTAAACGCCTTTTCAAAATTGCAAAAGCGAAAAATATCAATTCCTAACCCACCTTAAGTAATATGATCCGTTGGCTAATGGATTCAAATTTTTTCGGGGCTGTCCTAAAAGTTTAAAAAGTCATTGTCCGTTAGTCAACGGATTAGTTAACGGACAATCTTTTGTTTCTGATTCAAAATTGAGATCACTTCGTCCTGCAGCCGCCAATCTGCGTACGGTGACTTACTAATTATTCATGTTTGAATTTGTCAATGAAGTTTCTGCCGTTTTTTAATATAGCTAAAGAAAGCTTTATCGAAAGGCGCCGAAGTATCGATCAAATTGTACTCAATGTTCGAGTTTAAACATTCCGATTTAATGCGGCGGATAAATTCATCCATCGCTTCTCTGTAGGCTTTTTGAATCTGATATGGCTGTGTCGTCATCTCCTCTTCAGTTTCAAGATCTTTAAAAACGGCATCTTTACCAAAAGCGAAAGAACGTTCGAGCGGGTCGAGAATTTGAAATACAATTACTTCATTCTTCTGATACCGAAAATGTTTTAACGCTGTAAGAATAGAATTAACATCATCGAACAAATCGGAAATAATGATAACTAATCCTCTTCTTTTAATTTTTTCTGCAATTTGATGAAGACATGAAGCGGTGTTTGTTTTGTTCGAAGGTGTTACGGATGTTAAGGCTTTTAAAATCTCGTGCATATAAGTCTTGGACGTTCTGGGTGGAAGATGCTGTTCAATTTTTTCTGAATAAATTGAAAGACCAACGGCGTCCTGCTGCTTTACCATCAAATAACTTAGCGCCGCTGTTAATGTAGCACCGTACTCAAGTTTGCTTATGTTCCCTTTTGATGCGTAACCCATCGATTTACTTTTGTCTAGAAGTATATAACTTTTTAGATTTGTTTCTTCTTCATACTGCTTGATATAATACTTCTCGGTTTTGCCGTACACTTTCCAATCAACATCCTTTAAATTGTCCCCCTGCATATAAGGACGATGCTCCGTAAACTCAACGCTAAAACCGTGATATGGACTTTTGTGCAGCCCGACCATAAATCCTTCAACTACTAACCTCGCTCTTAGTTCATAAGAGTTAAGTTTGGAGATGACAGCCGGATCAAGATATTTACGGTAGTGCTGTTGAGCTTCTGCCATTAATCAAGCGTCTCCGCTTTCTTTAAAATGTCCTCCGGTGAGAGACCCATATTATCTAATTCTTCCTTTGCCGATTTTGCAAGTTCGTGATCGGGGTATTTCTGAAGAAATAAATTATACGCTTTTGTTGCTTCGTCATAATTCTGCAATTCATTTGCCTGAACGAAACCGCTCATAAATAATGATACTGGTGCATATTTATTTTGAGGATATTTTTCAAAAATCTTCTTGAACGATTCAATGGATTTGTTCATAGATTCTTCCCTTGTCAGGTCAGGCAGCAGCACCCCTTGATATATTGTAGCAAGCTGGTATAAAGCTTCTGGCGCCTGCTCGCTCTCCGGGTATTCATCTATTAATTTCTGATAAGCAGCAACAGCCTCGGATGTTTTATTGTTTTTTAAATTTTCGGAAGCTTCGTTCATATAATCTTCTGCTGAATTTCCGCAGCCAATAAGAGTTAGAATCGATGTAATAAAAAGAACGGTAATAAAATATCTCATATTCACTTTTCAATTGTTAGTATTAAAAACGCGGGTAAAATTATCAAATTAGGATTATACAATCAATGTATTCTCGATTGATTTAAACAAAAAAGCCACGCATATTCCGGCGGGGCTTTTGCGTAAAATAATTATCGAATTGTAGAGTAGGACAAGGGCGCAGTTCCCGCTTGCGGGACTGTTTCTCTTGAACCCCCGTCACCCGCCCCGTAACAAAAATATTTTTACCGCCAGCTTGATTAATAATTATGAGCGGTTTAACTTGCATTTGCAATTAATGCTAAAGGCTTGGAACTGGTGACTTTTGATATATTTATTCGGTGTGGTTTTAAGAATTAAATAATCATTTTTTTAATAATACAGAGGGTGTATTATAAACAGTAACTATTTTCTTTTTCCTAACGGCTTCAGTGTTGTACTTCTTTCAGTTCCGCGCAGCGCGGAAAATACTCCTCTCGAAGGTTCCCGCAATTTAATACTCAATTTTAAAATCTATCTTTTAGCAATTGTTTTTATTAGCAGGGCAGATGATATTGAACAATTAAATAACCCGGACAAACAGAAAAACAACAACAAATTACTTTTAAGAAAAGAAATTTCGCACCCGCGCTTTGCCGACATGCACCCATACAAAGGCTCCATACATTCATTCAAAGCCTTCATACACCCATACAAAGATTCCATACATTCATTCAAAACCTCCATGCAGTCATGCAAAGGTTACGTGCATTCAATCAAAGCCATCTTGCGGTCGTTCAAAGCCATCTTGCAGTCATTCAAAGCCATCTTACGTGTGAGCGAAATCATCTTGCGGGCGTTCAAAGCCATCTTGCAACGGCGCAATTACTTGCTGTGTAACAACAGAAACGATAAAAAGATACAAAAATACGCAAATTACGAGGTTTTATACACCCAAATTCTGAATACCCCAACTTGCCCGGGGGAAAGGGCAAAATCAACAAATAAATTTCCCGAAAGGAGAATGATATGCGCGGAAAACTCGAAAATTATTTTTCGATGCTCAGAAGCGTAGACGGTCTGCTCAAACTGAATACTGTTATTGTTGATGCTGTTGCAGCTTTCAAAAGAGCGGCGTTAGAACTGAGTAATTTGCTTACCGAAGTAAGCGAATTAGAAACAACAAGACCTTCGACCACCACGGGTAAAACCGAAAAAAAGCGAAACGCCAAATACGCGCTTTGCGAGGCAGGCGCAAATGTATGCGCAGCTATCAGGGTTTACGCCGAAGAGACTGAGAAGAAAGATTTGCTTGCGGAAGCGATGTATACCGAAAGCGACTTTAAGAGAATGCGGGACACCGAGCTGCCCGATAAAGTTGGCGCGGTAAAAAATCTGGCTGAGGCAAACAAAACCGATTTAGCGGATTATGGTGTTGACCAGGCGGAGATAGACAACCTTGCTACCCTTATTACAGCATATAACAGCGCGATGGCGGAGAAGGATGATATTGTAGCCGGCAGCATTTACTCTACACAGGCGCTTGAAGGGCTTGAGGAAAGAGGACGTAAAATAATAAACCGGCTCGATCTGCTTGTAGAACGTTTGCAGACAACACAGTCGGAATTTTGCGGCAAATACCTTACAGCACGCCGTATAATTGACGTTGGTGTAAGGCACGAAAAACCCGAACCGACGAATCCGTGATGGAAGTAAAAGGAATGTACGGTGGAGTTTTAATCATTATACATTATACATTATACATTGTACATTGTTCATCGTGCATTCTTTCTGATTGTTTACTGCTGGTAAGTTATTTGAAGAGATAAGATCCGTTTGTTAACGGATTAAAAATTTTTGTGAAGGTTTTTGATTTGGAGTTTTTTATTGGTAAGCTTTGCTTTTTGCGGATGTAAAAAGTAGAAGGAAATTTTTTCCCGCTAGAAGCGGGATGTATTCCAAAAATAAAATTAATTGCGGTGTTGTGTTTTAACAACTTGTCCCGATATTATCGGGATAACACGTCGTTATGCGTTCAAAAAAATGATAAAAAGTATAACAGAATTATCTCCATATGAACTTGGAGAGACCAATAAAATTGAGGCAATACCATTTATTATTGAATATTTGGAAAATGGTAGTTCCAACGAAAGGAGATTGGCTGCCTCGGCTATCAATAAGCTTAAAATTATTTATCACGAGGAATGTAAATCTGCTATTCCTTATCTAATAAATATTCTGGATGAATCATACCCTCAACAAACTCAATACGCCTTAAAAGCGCTTCTTGGTTTTGATTTACCCAAATATGCGTTACCTATTTTTAAGAAAATTTCAATTGAAGGCAAGAAACCTTATAATAAGGAGCTTGCTTTGCAAATTCTAAATACGAAAAACTTTAAAGGCGAAATTCATAATTCTATGGCAAAAAATACTTTTATTGATAATAATATTACTGAAGAGCAAAAGGAAGTTATTCATCACCCATTTGGTAAACACGCCAAAGTTTTAGCGGTTGCTGGTTCTGGGAAAACAACCACAATGGCTAATAGAATAATCCACTTGATTAAGAATAGATCAGTTCCAAAAGATTCAATTCAAGTTTTAATGTTTAATAAACTTGCTAAAGATCAATTTGTTAAAAAACTTTTGCAACTTGGCTTATCATTAGAGAACTCACCATCTGTAAATACGTTCCATTCTTTTTGTTATCGAATAATATCATCTGCAATGTCTAAAGGTCATCTTCCTAAATATGACAATTGGAATGGAGACAAAGAAGAATTGGTGTGGTTCTATCTTGAACTAGTTATTTCAGAACTTGAAAAAAAGAAACTAATTCCTCCAAACAGTGTTGATAGAGATGAATGCAAAAACGCAATAAGTTTATGGAAAGGATCTCTTATTCCACCTAGTAGGGCTGGTTATAAAGGTAATGAAAATTATGCAATTGTATATAAATATTTTGAAGATAAGCGAAACTACAAAAAAGCCATTACATTTGATGATTTTGTTCCATTAACGATTGAATCAATAACCGGTTCTAATTCTGCATATTTCAAAGATAATATTTCGTTTTTAATCGTGGACGAGTACCAAGATGTTAATTATGGGCAGCAAAAGTTAATTGAACTAATAACAAATAAATCTACAGACATTATGGTCGTTGGAGACGATGACCAAACGATATACGAGTGGAGGGGGGCAAGACCAGAATATATAATTAATGATTTCGATATAGTTTTTAATAATAAATCCGTAACAGAATATAAACTTTCACATTCTTTTCGTTTTGGTCCTTTAATCGCACAATCCGCTCAGAATTGTATAAGCCACAATACCAAACGAACAGAAAAGAATCTTCTTTCAAAGTCGATAAATCAATCAATTATTTCTATTCTCAGTGAATCATCAGAACAAAGCACTGATGTTGAAAAACAAATGGTAGAGCAGATTATTGTATTGGTTAAAAGCGGACATTCCCTACCAAATGATGTTGTTGTATTAGTTCGTCTGTATCACCAATTGTTCGGTATGGAGAAGGAATTACTAGCTAGAAAAGTGCCTTATCGAGTGGTAGGTCAAAGTCCATTTTTCGAGAGAAAAGAAATTAAATCCTTAATAAATTATATAACACTAAGTAAATCACTAGATGTAGCTGTTAATGAGGATAACAAAAACACTCTTTTCTCAATTATTAATTATCCATCGAGGAAAATCACCAGAAGTGAAATTGAGCGATATGTCAATAAAGCTATATCAAGTGGCGCGACATATAGAGAACTAATCTCAAAGCTTTACGAGGACGAGGTCTCGATATTCATTTCTCTTCAAAAAGACAGATTATTAGAATTTCATTATTTACTAGAAAAATTGGAAGAAAAAATTATTGATAAAAATAATTTAGCTGGTAATATTCTAAAGTGGTTAGTGGAGAAAATTGAATTAAAAAAATATTTTATTGATTACTATGGCGATGGTGAGTCCTCAAATGATCGTATAAAGGTTGTTGATAAATTTATTGAATATGCTACAAGTACAAACAAACCTTTGTCCCATTTTATAGAGCATTTGTCAAAGCTTGATACTACAAGAGGTAAAAGACCTGAAGAGCAAATATTATTAACATCAATTTTCAGAACAAAAGGTTTGGAATATGACTATGTCTTTATCCCAGAATGTATCGAAGGAAATATGCCTTGCCTAAAGGGTAATGAAATTAATATTTATGACAAAACTAGCCAAGTAAAGGAGCCGAAACCCTCAGAGGTTATACAAAATGAAAGACGTTTATTTTATGTCGCTATAACAAGGGCTCGAAAAGCCTGTTTTGTTGGAACTTCATCGATTCCAAAGGAGGGTCTTCAACAGTCCTCAAATCCGGCAAAACATTCAAGATTCATTGAAGAGATTGAATTTGATAAGCTATCAAAAATATATAATTACCTTAATCTTTCAGAAATATCAGATGAGGATTTTAATAAGCTAATAAATGACGTCAACACAAATTCATTAAACAAAAATACTCTTAATAATTTTCTGTACTATTTAACGGATAAACTTGATACAAACAAACTAGGTCAATTAAGTAAAATAATATTAAAATTATCACCCAAACCATTTTGTTATGCAACGAGTTATAATTCTGATTTAGAATCAAGTAAAATTAAGAAACCAGAAAAATGGAGAAGTATTTGGGACGAAATAGAATTATAAACGCATAACAAGTTATTCCGTTTAAAGTCAACTTAAAATTTAGATGTTCGTTAAATTTTGTTAAGTGCTTTCGGGGCGTAGTTATCCCGAAAAAACAAAAACAACCCTTGCTTTTTGCGTATGTAAAAAGTAGAAGGAAATCATTAAAATAAAATTAAATACGGTGTTGTGTTTTAACAACTTGTCCCGTTCGTTAGCCAACGGATTGCCAGTGGAGTTTGTATATACAGAATTAGCGCAATGAAGGAAGGGAAAACACTTTTTAATGAATCCAAGCAGATGGTATTAGTCAAATAATAAAAATGAGGCGTCTTTTTAAAAATAAATTTTAATAAAAATATAGTATGCAAACCGCCTTGCATACTATAAGAAATTTTGGCAGCATAATTAATACTTAACCATTTTGGTTAAAATCTAATAATAATATTTTTCTAAGGAGGAAAATTTGTGAAAAGAGCAGCTTTACTTATCGCCTTTGTAATTCTTGGCAATATTACAATTGCACAGTGGGTACAAACCAATGGACCGTACGGCGGCGAAATTCAATGCTTTGCCGTCTCGGGCTCGAATCTCTTTGCCGGAACTTATGGCGGCGGCGTCTTTCTTTCCACTAACAACGGCACAAGCTGGACGGAGGTCAATTCTGGTTTGACTAATACTGATGTAAGTGCCCTTGCCGTCTCGAGCTTGAATCTCCTTGCCGGAACTCGTGGCGGCGGCGTCTTTCTATCGACCAACAACGGCACAAGCTGGACAGCAGTCAATTCTGGTTTGACCAATAATTCTGTACATGCCCTTGCCGTCTCGGGCACGAATCTCTTTGCCGGGACCGGTGGTGGCGTCTTTCTTTCCACGGACAACGGCACAAGCTGGACTGCGGTCAATTCTGGTTTGACCAGTACTAGAGTATATGCCCTTGCCGTCTCGGGCTTGAATCTCTTTGCCGGAACTTGGAACAGCGGCGTCTTTCTATCCACCAACAACGGCACAAGCTGGACGGAGGTCAATTCCGGTTTGACCAGTACCTATGTGTATGCCCTTGCCGTCTCGGGATCGAATCTCTTTGCCGGAACTTATTACGGCGGCGTCTTTCTTTCCACTAACAACGGCACAAGCTGGACGGAGGTCAATTCTGGTTTGACTAATACTTCTGTACGTGCCCTTGCCGTCTCCGGCACGAATCTCTTTGCCGGAACTCTTGGCGGTGTCTTTCTTTCCACCAACAACGGCACAAGCTGGACGGAGGTCAATTCTGGTTTGACTAATACTCATGTACTTGCCTTTGCCGTCTCGGGCGTGAATCTCTTTGCCGGAACTTGGGGCGGCGTCTTTCTTTCCACCAACAACGGCACAAGCTGGACGGAGGTCAATTCTGGTTTGACCAATTCTTATGTATTTGCCTTTGCAGTCTCGGGCTCGAATCTCTTTGCCGGAATTTATGGCGGCGTCTTTCTTTCCACTAACAACGGCACAAGCTGGACGGCGGTCAATTCTGGTTTGACTAATACTTCTGTACGTGCCCTTGCCGTCTCCGGCTCGAATCTCTTTGCCGGAACTGATTACGGCGGCGTCTTTCTTTCCACTAACAACGGCACAAGCTGGACGGAGGTCAATTCTGGTTTGACTAATACTTTTGTACTTGCCCTTGCCGTCTCGGGCTCGAATCTCTTTGCCGGAACTGGCGGCGGCGGCGTCTTTCTTTCCACCAACAACGGCACAAGCTGGACGGAAGTCAATTCTGGTTTGACCAATACTTCTGTACTTGACTTTGCCGTCTCGGGCTCGAATCTCTTTGCCGGAACTTTTAACGGCGTCTTTCTTTCCACCAACAACGGCACAAACTGGACGGCGGTCAATTTTGGTTTGACCAATACTTATGTAAGAGTCTTTGCTGTCTCAAGCTCGAATCTCTTCGCCGGAACTGAGGGCGGGGTCTTTCTTTCCACCAACAACGGCACAAGCTGGACGGCGGTCAATTCTGGTTTGACTAATACTCATGTACTTGCCTTTGCCGTCTCTGGCGCGAATCTCTTTGCCGGAACTTATAGCGGCGTCTTTCTTTCCACCGACAACGGCACAAGCTGGACGGCGGTCAATTCTGGTTTGACCTATACTTATGTCAATGCCCTTGCCGTCTCGGGCGTGAATCTCTTTGCCGGGACTTGGGGCGGCGGTGTTTGGAGAAGGCCCTTGGATGAGATACCAGTAGAGCTCACATCATTCGCAGCATCAGTACAGGAAAATAAAGTTGTTCTTAACTGGGCAACGGCAACAGAAACAAATAATCAGGGATTTGAGATTGAAAGAAAACTATTCGGCAGTAATTATGAAAAAATTGGATCTGTAACTGGTTTCGGAACGACAACCGAACCAAAATCATATTCATTTAAAGATGAAAATGTTACTAGTGAAAAATATTCATATAGATTAAAACAGATTGACTTTGACGGAACATTTGAATACTCAAATGTGATAGAAGTAGAAGTTGACTTTACTCCCAAAGAATATACACTCTATCAAAACTACCCCAACCCATTCAACCCAAGCACAACAATCAGCTTCTCAATTCCTGAGGGGAGTTTTGTAACGCTTAAAATTTATGATATGCTTGGAAGAGAAGTAGCGATTCTTATCTCCGAAGAATTATCTGCCGGAACCTACTCACAGCAATGGAATGCAGTAGGGTTAGCAGGCGGAATTTACTTCTATAGTTTGCAAGCAGGTTCTTTCGTTGAGACCATGAAACTCGTTTTGCTTAAGTAAAACGAAAGCGGAAATCTTTTCCCGCTAGAAGCGGGATTGGCGCCCAAAATAATTAATATGGCAATGTTGTGTTTTAACAACTTGTCCCGCTTTGCGGGCTAACACGCCGTTATATAGCTTAGGAAAACTATGACAATTGATAATTCAGAAATAATTCTGAAATGGTATATTGATTTAGAAGAAAGATTCGTAAGTTTGACTAAATCAATTCCAATAAATCCCAAAAACATAAAAGTAGAATTACCACTATTAGCTAGCATTATTGTGGAAGGTGGAAGTTTAATTGACACCATTTTTAGAGAAGAATGTAATAATGGTAAAAGAAAAGATAGAAACAATATTGGCGCTTATTGTAAATATTTTGAGCCTCAGATTCATTTAATGAATGCATTATCTGTCCCGCTTGTATTTCCACCACAATATTTAAACCCATTTAAAGGTTGGTATGTTAAGTCAAGGAACGATTATAAGGCAAGAAAATGGTGGCAGAATTATAATTTTATTAAACATAGCCGTATAGAGAATTCGCATTTTTCAACAATGGAAACAGCTTTTTTAACATTATGTGGTTTACACCAAGTAATGACAAAGATTGACATATTTATTGATAGTTTGTTACGAAATGGATTTGTTTCTTATGGCGGATTAAATCTTGATTACTTATTGAACAAGATAAGAAACAAAGAATATTATGGAAGGATATTAATTGAAACAAAATTATTCGCAACTCCATTTGGTATCCACAACTTTCCTAAGGATATAAATCATATTCGTCCAATTGATTGGGGAAGTAGTAGAAAATTTTCTGAGTTTTTAGGTAGAGAAAGTTAAAACGCTATATACCGTTACAAGGTTTCACGCCAAGCGCAGCCGGGCATAATCCAGTGTTCCCCGTAAAGAAACGGGGTCTATGGATGGACTAAGCCGAAAAGCGGCTTAACCCGGACACTTGCATTTTCAGTAGTACATTTTATAAGTGTGTTAACTCTTGCGGGACGCAGCTATCCCGAAAGAAGAATATAACCCTTCCTTTTTGCGTATGTAAAAAGTAGAAGGAAATCTTTTCCCGCTAGAAGCGGGATTGGCGCTCAAAATAATTAATACAGCAGTGTTGTGTTTTAACAACTTGTCCCGCCCGTTAGCCAACGGACTGACGGGATAAAAAGGCGTTATACTGATAGAGAAATAATTACATCAATACTTGAATTTCTTTTTTGGCTTTTCTATTATTAAGCCTATAAAATAAAGAAGGTGTGAAAATGGATTCAAAAAATATTATTCAAAGCGCATTAAATCTAAGCCCTGCGGAGAGACTTTTTATAATTGATGCTATTTCTAAAAGTTTAAGTGAGCCTGATAAAGATATTGATGAATATTGGAAAGACGAAGTTGAAAAACGATATGATGCTTTTATAAAAGGGAAAGTAAAAAGAATTCCTTACGAGGAAATTAGAAAATAATGTTAGTTGAATTTCTTGAACCTGCACATATAGAATATCAAGAAGCTATCGAATTTTATAATCTGCAAAGTGAAGGATTGGGCGATAAATTTATTATTGAAGTAGATAGGACTATATCAATAATAAAAAAATATCCAGAGAGTTTTTGCGAATATACTAGCCATACAAGAAAAGCTGTTGTGAGTATTTTCCCTTATAATATTATTTATGCTCTTCACAAAAATTACATTGAAGTAATTGCAATTGCACACCAACATAGAAAACCGAATTTTTGGTTAAATAGATAATAGCAAAAGCAGTATAATCAGTTACTCCGATTAAAGCCAACTTAAAATTTAGATGTTCGTTAAACTTTTTTAAGTGCTTTCGGGGCGCAGCTATCCCGAAAGAACAAAAACAACCCTTGCTTTTTGCGTATGTAAAAAGTAGAAGGAAATCTTTTCCCGCCGGAAGCGGGATTGGTGCCCAAAATAATTAATACGGCAGTGTTGTGTTTTAACAACTTGTCCCGTCCGTTAGCCAACGGACTGACGGTTAACGCGCCGTTAGCAATTCAAAGGTTTAAGCCAATTTAAAGATTTATTTGGAAGGTTTCTAAAGAAATTCTCCACTTGATTAAAGTAAGCCAATGGATTATATTCGCATATGCTAATTACAATTGTTGAATTACCTGAATATATAAAGAGCGCAGAAAAAGAACTATCAAAAGATGAAAGAGATGAATTGATTTATTATTTGTCTTCTAATCCTAAAGCTGGAACTTTAATGCAAGGAACTGGAGGTGTAAGAAAGTTAAGGTGGGCTTCAAAAGGTAAAGGTAAAAGCGGTGGTTCCAGAGTTATATACTTTTACTATAATGAAACTATTCCCCTATTCTTATTAACAATATTCGGGAAAAATGAAAAGATTAATTTAAGCAAAGCTGAACGGAATGAATTAGCAAAATTTGTAAAAGAATTAGTAAAAAGTTATAAAAGGTAAAAAATGAGTGAAGCATATAAAAGTATAAGTAAAGGATTGAAAGAAGCAATTGAATATTCTAAAGGAAATAATAAGGGAGTCAGAGAATTTAGGGCGAAACATATTGATGTGAAAAAGTTGAGAGAAAGAATTGGAATGAGTCAGCCAAAATTTGCAGCGTCATTTGGGATTAGTTTGGGAACATTAAGACATTGGGAAAGAAGAGATAGGTATCCACAAGGTCCGGCTTTAGTTTTATTAAATTTATTATCAAAAGACCCAAACACAGTATTAGAAGTTTTACATAAGTAAGTTGCGCAACCTAACCAGTGCTTGCTAATGAACCACTATCGCTAATGCCGGAATGCTAAAGTGTGGTTGCAGAATAAGAGGCGTTTTAAGAATAAACGGCATCAATAGGATTTTTTTTAAATATAAATCGGAAAAATGAACATAGCTATTTGGCGACCATTGAAAGCTTAAAAAAAATTACAGAATAGGCTCAAATTATTTTTATAAAACAGCGTCTGTTTATGTCGCTGCAATTTGGTTAAGCAAATAACCAAAATATCTAGATTTTAGAGGATAATAATTTTGTCACTTTGGGTGTTGAGATTTTTTCCCGCTAAAAGCGGGATTGGTGCCCAAAATAATTAATACGGCAGTGTTGGATTTTAATAACATGTCCCATCCGTTAGCTAACGGACCATCGGGATAACACGCCGTTAGGTGCTTAATTAGTTTATTTTATTTCAAAAATAGAGTAAATTAGAGAAAGCAATATTAGAAGACAGGATAATAAGAAATGGAAAATGAAGGATTTTATAATAAGTTCGAATCACTTCCAATAGAAGCACAGAAACAAGTATTGACGTTTATAGATTTCTTACAAAAAAGATATGAATCTAAAAGCAAAAAGCTTCGCGAATGGAAACCTATAAAAGATAAGAAATTTGTTGGGATATGGGAAAACCGGGAAGATGTAAATGATAGCTCTTTATGGATAAGGAATTTACGAAAGAAAGAGTGGAGAGAAATTGGCGAATAATTTTTCAATAATTGATTCTGATATACTGATTGATATTGGAAGAAAGGATACAACAGCAATAAAAAGGCTGGAAGAAGAACGAAAAACTTCCATGCCAGCAATTAGCTCGGTTACTCAAATGGAATTACTTATTGGTTGTAGAAATAAAACTGAATTAAAACATTTAGATAAATTCCTAGAAGATTTTGAAATCATTAGCTTTAACTACGAGATAACACAAAAAGCAATTGAACTTCTTAAAGAATATAAACTTAGCCACGGATTATTAATAGCAGATAGTATTATAGCAGCTACTTCACTGGTTTTAGATGTACCTCTTTTAACAAAGAATCAAAAAGATTATAAGTTTATTAGTGGCTTAAAATTATTAAAATATCCTTAATCAGCAAGAGCGCACACACTACCATGCTGCTGCTAATGAACCACTATCGCTAATGCCGGAATGCTAAAGTGTGGTTGCAGAATAAGAGGCGTTTTAAGAATAAACGGCATCAATTGGATTTTATTTTTTAATATAAAACAGAAAAATGAACATAGCTATTTGGCTACCATTGAAGACTTAAAAAAAATTACAGAATAGGCTCAAATTGTTTTTATAAAATAGCGTCTGTTTATGTCGCTTCAATTTGGTTTAGTGAATAACCATAATACCGGGTTTGCTTTTCTACGTATTTTACTCTTTGTTCTTTGACTTTCTGTTGTTACTGGGCGATACCTTCGTCTACGTAATCAATACCTTCGGTCATTATAGTATTGATATGCATCCATTAGCTAACGGATTCATAATTCAAAATTGCGGCTTGCCGCGCAGTGGAGCTAAGAAGAAAATGACAATAGCGGTATTATATAAACCAGTATTCAGTTCCGTAAGAACGAACTGTTATTAGAAATAGATACGCCCCACACAAATAAGCTCCGTAGAAGCGACTTGTAAAGGATGCAATTGTAAATTTTCATGTGTTTAAAGAAGCAATAGTCGGTTCCTATGGAGCTAAAATAATTGTTCCCTCTAAAATGCTAACAAAAGACCGCTCCTACGGAGCTAAAATAATTCTTTGTTATTCATGTTACAAACAGAAAACTCCGATAGTATTGGAAAGTATCCGTTAGCCAACGGATTTTTTATGTCAAGATATTTATCTCGCAAGCGGGATTGCGTTTCATTCAAAATTCATAATTCATAATTCATAATTCATAATTCAATATGGCGGCTCGCCGCGCTATGTTATAGTAAGTAACTGCTAATTTTCCCTGCAAGCTGGATGTTCCGTTTATTTGATTCGTTTTTTTTGACTCCAATTAAATTTATTTATACATGCCCAAATTTAATAAAAGTCCCTTTCCAACTTAAGCATTATACTTTTTCCTTTCTCCCCTCTGCTTTATATTAGCTTCATAAAAATTCAAACATACTTTGAACAAAAAACATTTTACTATACCGGTTTTTATTCCCGAGGAGGCATGCCCCTTTCAGTGTATATTTTGCAACCAGAAAAAAATTTCGGGACAGATGCATCTTCCTTCATTTGATGAAATACACAGGATCATCGAAAAATATCTTTCCACTATTCCAAAAGAAAACTCCGAAATTGAAATTGGGTTTTTCGGAGGTAATTTTACCGGTATCCCATTAGATCAGCAGGAAAAATATCTTCAGATCGCTAATGAATATTTAGGGAATAGAATCTCGGCAATTCGTTTATCTACACGCCCAGACTATATAAATAAAGATGTAATAAATTTATTAAAAAGTTATAATGTAAAAACTGTTGAACTCGGCGCACAGTCGCTTGATGATGAGGTTCTGAAAGAAAGCGGACGAGGTCATAAGGCGGAAGATGTTATTAACGCATCTATGATCATAAAAAATGCAGGTCTAAATCTCGGTTTGCAAATGATGATAGGGCTGCCGGGAGATACATTAGAAAAGACAATTTATACAGCTAATAAAATTGTTCAGCTCAAAGCGGATTCTACGCGTATTTATCCTACTCTTGTTATTAACGGAACTGCACTTCAAAAACTTTTTAGCGCCGGTAAGTACAAACCTTTAGAACTTGATGAGGCAGTAAATTGGACTAAAATTATCCTCCCAATTTTTGAAAATGGAAATGTTGATATTTTAAGAATCGGTCTTCATCCATCGGAAGGGTTATTAAACGGGCACGAATTAGTTGCGGGACCTTTTCATGTATCGTTTAAGGAACTTGTGCTTACAAGTATTTGGCACGATTTGCTATCCGCTTTGGAATTCGAAAAAGATAAAATGGAGATAACAATAACCGCCAATGAACGAGAATTAAATTATGCTTCTGGTTATAAAGCGAGCAACCGTAAAATGCTTGAAAAAAGATTCCGCAAGGTTAGGTTCGCTGCCGATCCAACTTTAACTAAACGAGAGTTTAATGTTCTTTATAGTTAATAAAAATATTCCGGCTGCCGCTCAAAATATTCTTACAGGATATGGTGAAGTAATATTATTCGAAACAGATGGGATAACAGATAATGAAATTTCAAACCATCCGGATATTTTTTTCTGCGTGATTGGTAATAAAATAGTATGCGCTCAGAATACGCCAAAGAAATATATTGAGCGATTAAACAAATTTAGCAGCAACTGTACTGCAGGAAATTCGGATGTGGGTTATGACTATCCTGCAAACGCAAAATATAATGCGGTTATTACCGATCGTTACATTATTCACAATAAAGAAATAACTGATGAAGCTATTCTTCAAAGTGTGTCGGATAAAAAGTTTATCAATGTTAAACAGGGGTACACAAGATGTAATCTTTTGCCGCTTAAAAATGATTGTTTTATCACGTCGGATAGAGGAATTGAGAATATATTAAAACAAGAAGGATTATCATGTTTATATGTTTCACCGAAGGAGGTTTTACTCCCCGGTTTCAAGCATGGATTTTTCGGAGGCGCTTGCGGTGTGTTTGATAACTCTGTATTTATTTTGGGAAGTTTAAATTATTTTAGTGAAGGTAATGCCGTAAAAAACTATTTAACCGGCTTAGGTTATGAACTATGCGAGTTAGTTGACGGAAAACTTTTCGACGGCGGGAGTATCCTTATCGTTTAAATATATTTTTAAACTCCTAGCGCGGCAAGCCGCAAGTAAAAATTAAAAATGATAAATTGTAAACACATTAAATATTTTGACACAAAAAATCCGTTGGCTAACGGATAAACGGCGATACTATATAGAATAGGAAAATAGGTCGCACCTACGGCGCTATGATGGTTTTTTCTTTTCATTGGTTTCTAAAAACAGGTCACGCCTATGGCGTTGAGAATATCAGGTGTGAAATGAATTCCGTTCGGAATGAACCTGTTTGTAGTAATAACAACACAAAAGAATCAGAGTTCCGTTAGGAACGACCTGTTTATAGAACCGACGGAATAACTACGAGGATGTTTAGTTTAATAGCGTAAATTATTTCCGAAAATGTTGACGCCGATATGAAAGCTGGTATAATGCATGGTTGTATAGTTGCATGCAATAATGCATTTAAGCAACTATGCAACCGTGCTTATGTATTTTGCCTGCCCCGGTCAGTCGCATTGGCGTCAACATAATTTTTCGATTATAATTTCTAACCTCTTTTAGAAGATACACTAATGGATAAATCAAAATAAATTTTTATGAACTTTTCCAACTATATTTATTTTATGTGGCTAAAGCCTCATCGCCAAATCCCTTCTGTTATCAGTTCACTAAAGTGAACTGCAATCCCGCAGGGCGGGATTGTATTGCAGTCAGCTTCAGCTGACTGATAAATTTAGTTGATAAATTTCGGGGCTTTAGCCACATTTTATTATTCTATTTCTAACAAATTATTATCCGTTAGCTAACGGACTTTTTTCTTTTAAGTTGACGCCAATGATTGACTAACGGATAAAGCCAATACCATTAAAAAGCAAATCTATATCAAGGAGCCAATTCATTAGTTCAAGGAGTAATTCTCAGAAGGAGGAATAAATTAAATTCCTCCACCATCCATCAAACATTTGTAATATTTAAGCGTCAGGTTAAATTTGCATATTAATTATCCATTTATTTTATCGAGTAATAAAATGAGAAAAATAATTTCGTTATTGATCATAACAATTTTCATTATTCCAATACAAACACTTTATTCACAGAAAATAAATCAGGAAAAGAAAATGATATCTATTATTCCGCAGCCTGAGAAAGCCGTTCTTATTGAAGGCGAATTTGTTCTTAACAGCAGCACACGTTTTTACGTTCCTTCCGGGCAGGATATTTTTAATAAAACAATAAAATATTTTAACGATAAGGTCTCCCCCGCCACAGGCTTTGGCTTAAGTACTACGGGTGAAAACAACCAAGAAAACGTTATCATACTTATCGAAGATAAAAATTTACACTTCGAATCATACTCGCTTGAGGTTTTTAAAGATCGAATACTTATTCAATCATCCTCAGCAGAAGGCGCCTTTTATGCAATTCAGTCGCTGCTCCAATTGATGCCGCCACAAATTTTTTCGAACTCACAGCAAGATTTATTGTGGCAGATTCCCTGCGTGCAAATTGAAGACGCTCCGCGTTATAAGTGGCGTGGAATGCATCTCGACGTATCGCGCCATTTCTTTCCGAAAGAGTTTATAAAAAATTATATCGATTATCTCGCTATGTATAAACTAAACCGGTTTCACTGGCATCTTGTTGATGATCAGGGCTGGCGGATTGAAATAAAAAGGTATCCTAAACTAACCGAAGTCGGCGCATGGAGAGTAGATAGGGAGAACGTTACCTGGCGGGAACGCGAAAGACAAAAAGAAGGTGAAGAAGCGACCTACGGCGGCTTTTATACGCAGGAAGATGTGAAAGAAATAGTCGAATATGCTGACGAACGTCATATACAGGTTTTACCCGAAATAGAAATGCCTGCACATGTGTTATCGGCTTTGGCTGCTTATCCGGAAGTATCATGCACCGGCGGTCCGTTTACCGTTCCTCCCGGAACATATTGGCCTAATGTAGATATTTACTGTGCCGGCAAAGAAAAAACATTTGAATTTCTTGAAAATATACTTAATGAAGTGATCGAACTATTTCCATTTGAGTACATACATATCGGCGGAGATGAGGCGGATAAAACCGAATGGAAAAAGTGTAATGATTGCCAGCGCCGCATAAAAGAAGAAGGTCTTAAAGATGAAGCAGAACTTCAAAGTTATTTTATAAAACGAATTGAAAAATTTTTAGTATCAAAAAATAAACGATTGATTGGTTGGGATGAAATTCTTGAAGGAGGATTGGCGCCCGAAGCTACAGTGATGTCGTGGCGCGGAATGGAGGGGGGAATTGAAGCGGCAAGGCAGAGGCACGATGTGATAATGACTCCGATGTCCCATTGCTATTTTAATTTTTATCAGGGAAAACCGGAATTTGAACCGGAGGCATTCGGGGGTTATTTACCATTAAAAACCGTATATCAGTTCGAACCAACTCCCGCAGAACTTACAGAAGAAGAATCTAAATTTATTTTGGGCGGACAGGCAAATTTGTGGGCAGAGTTTGTTCCTTCAAATGAAAATGCTGAGTATATGATTTTCCCTCGAATTGCAGCGCTGGCGGAAGCGGTTTGGACGAACAAGGCATTACGCGATTGGAATAATTTTGAGAATCGTATTAATCGTCAGTTTGTAATTTATGATTATATGAAAATTAGTTGCGCAAAAAGTATCTATACTGTGTATATAACTCCTCAACCCGACGAAGGAACTTCAACTCTATACGCAGCGCTTGAAACAGAAAGCTCTTTACCTGAAGTTTATTTTTCAACTGATGGAAGTGAACCCGGGACATCATCAGTAAAGTACTTGGCTCCTATAAAGATAGAAAATAGCACAACGATAAAAGCCTCTTCATTCATTGATGGGATGGCGGTGAGCAAAGCTACCGTTCAAAAATTTATTAAACATCTTGCACTGTTAAAGAGACCTCAACTTAAGTATAGAAATTCTAATAATTATAATGGAGGCGGAGATTACGGATTAACAAACGGAATTCCCGGTTCGGAAAATTTTGGTGACGGCAGTTGGACAGGCTTCCATGGGGATGATTTGGACGCGATAATAGATTTTGGAGAAATTAAAAATATAAATAAAATATCTGCCGGGTTTTTTCAAAAAATTTCATCATGGATATTTTTACCTTCTAACGTAGAATATTATGTTTCCACCGATGGAAATAACTACGAATTAGTCTCCACAATTTCAAGTGATATTTCCGATGACGGAAAAGACACAATCAGAAAAGATTTTGTTTCTGATTTTGCACCGATTAAAACTCGTTACGTGAAGGTGATTGCTAAAAGCATCGGAACCTGTCCGATCGGTCATCCCGGAGCCGGTAAAAAAGCATGGCTTTTTGTTGATGAAATAATAATTGAATAACTATTTAAAATGCAGTGCCGGTTTATGCCGGCTCTGTCCTAATTGCTAATAGTTTAACATTGCAAAACCTTGCCGACTTTTGAAATCAATCATACAAAAACGTCGAGAGAAAAGATTCAATCGAAAAAGTATTTAATTTTTATTTTCGTAAAGAAAATCCGCTTTCTTCAATTCTCCTTTTCCGTTTATGTTAATGGAATATTCATGCGGTCCATAAATTGAAGCTGCTCCGAATTCTCCCTTTTTATTAAGCGCATAGTACGACACATTATAATTTATTTTACCCTTTTCATCAATTAAAGATTTTATTTTTGTATTCAAAACAACTCTTTTAACACCAGCCATACATGCTTCCGTAGGCGTCATTCCCTGCCTCATAAATTCTACAATTAAAAAACAAGTCAGGTTTTTTAAATTTTCCTCTCCCCTTCCGGTTGAACCGCATGCGCCTACTTCATTATCAACATACAAACCTGCACCAATAATTGGACTATCGCCAACTCTCCCCGGAATTTTAAAAGCTAAACCGCTCGTCGTTGTTACACCGGAAATATTTCCCTGTTTATCTATACCAAGACAGGTGATTGTGCCGGTAATTCCGAAATGTTTTCTTATCTCTTCAGGTATTTTTTCTTCTTCACCGGGGGTGAACCAGTTATCTTTGTTGCTTAATGACTCTTTCCAGTATAGCCATACTTCTCTCGCTTTATCTGTAAGCAAATCTTCTTCTTTAAAACCATGTGCTTTAGCGAAACGAAGCGCACCTTCACCGGCAAGCAGTACATGATCGGTTCTTTGCATTACAAGTTTTGCTACCTGAGAAGGATGTTTTATATTTCTTAACGAAGCAACAGCGCCTGCATTATGTGTTGGTCCGTGCATACAGCATGAGTCCAATTCCACAACGCCCTCTTCATTCGGTAAACCGCCGTAACCAACGCTCATATCATCCGGATCGGCTTCAATTATGTTTACTCCCTTGATCACAGCATCAATCGCATCAGATCCGTCATTCATCATTTCAACTGCTTTATCAACCGCTCTAATTCCGTTTGCGCTTGCTATTGCAATAGGGAATTCGTTATTAATATTTGTC
Source organism: Ignavibacteria bacterium CG2_30_36_16 (assembly GCA_001873185.1). Taxonomy (GTDB): domain Bacteria; phylum Bacteroidota; class Ignavibacteria; order Ignavibacteriales; family Ignavibacteriaceae; genus CG2-30-36-16. The sequence goes on from MNYQ01000136.1 coordinate 50,541, forward strand.
TGCCCGGCAGCCGCTTTAATTAATAAAGGATTGGAAATTACGGCAGCGCCTACGCCCAATGCTGTCGACTTTATAAATGTTCTTCTTTTCATAGTTGTTCTTACTTTAAGTTAATTATTTTTCAGAGGGATTTTTTTTCCCTTCCACTAATTTATTTATCAATTCTTTTAATCGTTTTTGTTTCGTTTCTTCCCTTTTAGCCGAAACAATCCATGTCACATATTCTTTTCTATTCGTAAATGAAAGCGAATTAAAAAATTCTTTAGCTTTTTTATTCTTCTCTAGTAACAACATAAAATCTTTGGGAAGATTTATTGATCTGGTTTGAAGATCAACATAATTATTCAGTTCAGAATTCTTCTTTTTTTTAACTTCTAAGTCACCTTACGCAGATATTGTAGTACGAAGTCCGTTAGCTAACGGATAAAAATTATTTAATTTATCGAAGCTTCGTTTCGATTTACATCCGATTAACTGTTTCTTGCGTAAGGTGAGTTATTAAATTGCCCTCAACCCGATAAAAGAAAATCAATTCAATAAAAATTTATCTTTTTGAAGATAAACAATGGCTGCTTCCTTACTGAAAGCAGCCGCTTCAAATTTTACTTCTTATCTGACTAACGCATTAAAGTCATCTTCTTAGCCTGCACAAAATTGCCTGCACGCACCGAGAAAATATACGTGCCGCTTGCAGCATCTATTCCCGAATCATTTTTACCGTTCCAGGTAACGTTGTAAGTGCCGGACGCTTGATAATTATTAACAAGTTCGGCAACACGCTTACCAGTAATATCATATATTACGATAGAAACGTTTTCACCTTTCGGCAAAGCGTAACGCACCGTTGTAGCGGGGTTAAATGGATTAGGATAATTCTGCGAAACTTCAAATGCTTCCGGAATTTTAGTGTCAATTTCTACAACCGAAGTGACGGTTTGAATAGTAGCTCGCATAAAATATGTTTCAGTCCATGAAGCCCAAGCAGTACCGTTATAATCCCACGCCCGATTATTATTTGCAGGATCATAACCAAAAGTTGGCTGGTTAATTCCGTCATAACGAAGCCCGACAAAAAAATCTCCGGTAACTATGATGTTATTAGCGCTCAAATCTGTCTCGTCCCAACCTAATGTTGTCGAAGAAGTTTTTTGCGGAATTACGGCAAGATTACTTCCCGGCTGCCCGCCGCTGCTCGAAAGAATAATCGGAGTATATTTTGCAGAACCGGCATTAACTCCGTTAATATAGATTGACATCTTCACAACTTTAGCGCCCGATACTGTAGGCGTTATTCTATTTGCCGATGCTTGATTTGCGCTGGGCCAATAGTATCCGCTTGTGGGCGTACCGTCGTCATAAACAAGGTCTATATTTGTAACCGTGCTTCCGCCGAGTGTTGCAGCGAACATACTTCTACCGTGAGTAGCAGCCACAAGTTTACTGTCAGATGCGCGGTAATCAAGATCCATAATATTAACGCCAGGAAGCCCTGTATCTTTCACCCAGGATGTTCCGCCGTTTGCAGTAACAAATAAACCGAGATCTGTACCGACATAAATATTGTTAACATCCGATGGACTAACAAAAATACTGTTTGTCGGAATATTCGGTAGATTGCCAGTAATATTAGTCCAGTTTTGTCCATAGTTAGTTGTCTTATAAACTTTTTTTCCCGAATCAAAACCGGAAAAAGTTACGAAGGCAGTTGCGGGATTATTAGGGTCGGTAACTACCTTGGTGATGTAGGCAGTTGGAAGACCGGTTTTTCTCAAATTCCATGTGCCGCCTGCGTTTGTAGTTACTTGAAGATATCCGTTAGAAGCAGCCGCATATATTACGCTTGAATTTCCTTTTGCAATAGCAAGCGCTGAAATTGTTGCGCCGTTCGAACCGGAACCATCGCCGGTTAAATCACCGCTTATTGCAGCCCAGTTAGCGGAACCGTCTGTAGTTCTAAATACTCTGTAAGTGCCTGCCGCTAATATTTGAGGATTATTTGGATCCATCGTAAATGGAGAGATGAATAAAGTACGATCGGTTGTACCGTCATAAAAGTTGGGACCTTTAGGAATACCATTCATTGCGCTAAAAAATGTTGAACCGCCGTTTGTTGTTTTAAAGAGCGCAAGATTAACATACTCCATGTAAATATTATTCGCATTGTTGTAATCAACCTCAGTTGCCCCGCCGTCACCGCCGAGAATTTCACCCCAGGTTGAACTGCTTCCGCCTTTCAATGTGCCGTTATCCTGCGTTCCGCCAAAATAATTATTCCCTGTTGGTCCAATTGCTCCGTAATAAAATTGTGTAATGGTTAAATTATTATTTTTAGAAACCCAGGTTTCTCCTTTATTGGACGATCTATAAATCCCTCCGTCTGTTCCTAAAAACATCAGGCTTGAATTAGAAGGCGCAAAAGAAATTGCATGATGATCTGCATGCACATATTGCGGCGCGCCGGATTGTTGATACCAATTTGTTTTTTGAGTCCAGTTTGTACCGCCATTGGTAGATTTCCAAAAATCAATTCCCCCTGCATAAAGAATATTTGCATTATCGGGATCGACAAATAAAATATTATCATACCACGCCTGGTTGCCTGCGTAATTTGTAGCGCCGGCATAGCTCGGACCGGGGACGGTAATAGTTGACCAATTACCGCCTTTGTCTGTAGTTTTAACCATCACGCTTACGCCGTTAGTGCTTAAGTCATGAAAAGCTGCGTATACAACCTGCGGATTAGAGGCAGAAATTGCCATTTCAATTCGTCCGTGTCCGGTCTGTCCAAAGTTTGACTGAAACGAACTGCCGCCATCTATACTGCGCCAAATTACAGCGTCGTTAAATAATCCGAAAGATGCGAAGAGTGTGGAAGGAGATGTGTATGCAATTTCAATATCAGTGCAGTGAACATCTGCACCAGTTCCGCTTGACAAAATTGTTGTGAAACTGTTTCCGCCGTCTGTTGATCTATAAAGTCCTTTGCGTGTACCGGCATACAAAGCATTTGTGCTTTGATCGATCATCAATTTATTAACATAATAATAACTTATGTTTTTTGTTGATGTAAGCTGCGTCCAGGTAGTACCGGCATCGGTTGTTTTAAAAATCCCTTCGCCCCTCTGGGCATCACCGTTAAAATATCCCTCGCCAGTGCCTGCATAAATAATATTAGGATTCGCCGGATCCATTACCATAGAGCAGACTGCTAAATTTTCCATATCGTCTTTAAGTGCCGCCCAGGTATTGCCTCCGTCTGTCGTTTTCCAAACACCTCCGGAAACTGCAGCTATATAAACAAGATCGGGATTGGTTGGATGAATAGCGATTGAACGTATTCTTCCGCCATAATTTCCGGGACCTACCTGCGCCCATGTTAAAGTTTCAATACCGCCCTCTTTATTCAGAACCATGTTATTCTTTTTTATATGATCAAGCGCTTCAACACGCCAGTTTACGGGAATTTCGCCGAGCGGGTATGCGCGCTGTTCATAAAACCATTTGGCGGCTTCATCCGGAAAACCGTATGTAGGTTTTGCATTTTTTTTCTTCTCAATTTTCCATTTGATGTAATCTTTGTAACTTTGTTCTACTGGCTCATCGTTAACAAAAACATCGTACGATGCTAAAAACATAAGCCCTGCCGAAACTACTAATAGCAAAATCTTTCTCATGTTATTCCTTTCTTATTACTTCATTAATTATCCAGCCGCTTGTTTTATTAAATGATATAACGGCATCAAATTCATCTCCTTCAACCAAACCGGCTAAAGAAATAAGATCTTTATTTCTTTCATTTTCCGGCTCGATATTCATTTGAGGATCTAATACAAAACCCGGAGTCAGCAGATATACTTCATTCTGCATTGCCATACTCGGGTATGCAGGATCTTCAATCACATATAAAACAACTCCCTTGATCGTAAAATCAGTTTCTCCTTTTTTGTCTATACTCTTTACCTGAATTTTTACAATCGATTTGTTTATCTGTACGGATTGAGGATTAGAATTGTTTACCGTCGTATTATTTTCTTTCTGATCATTGCGGGAAACATCGGAGCAGCATGAGCAAAACAAAAACAACAGAAGTATTGCAGCATATATTAGTTTGTAGCGCATAATTTTACTTTAAGTTAATGGATGCTTAAATATAAAATATTTTCCCAAATAAAACTTGTTTTTTTTTGGATATGAGAATTTCTAAAGTTAGTTTTTCGGTGTAAATTCAAACCAATCGAATGATAAAAAAAATAATAAGCAGTAGAGAAGTACTTTCGGAGGATTTTGTAAACGGCATTACCGGCTGGGCGGCAGGTTATGTTTCATCCGATATTCTTGAACAATTCATATCACTTCTCGAAACGGAAGCAAAGAAACATTATTTTACAAGAAATGCCGGTTCGAATCTTGTTAGAATGCTTACCGCTTCTTATGACAAATCCAATTTAATCAACGACACAATAAGATACCCCCACTATGCTGAATTCTTAATTCGCGTCTCTGTTAACAGCAATTATTTAACCGATATTTTGGTGAGGAATCCGGAATACTTTTCGTGGATTGCCACCCCATCGATTCTTCAGAAAAAGTTAACTGAAGATTTTTTCATTTCAAACATTGAAAAAGTATTGTCTGCATATAAAAATTTTAATACTAAAGTTAACGCACTTCGTAATTACAAAAGAAAAGAAATTTTAAGAATAGGATTGAAGGATATCACCGGTACAGCGGATCTAAATGAGATTACGCTGGAACTTTCTTTACTTGCGAAAACAATTTCATCGGCGCTGTTTGAGTTATGTTACAGGGTAGTTCTTAATAAATATGGAATTCATAATATAAAAAGGAAATACTGTTTGGCTGCGCTCGGCAAGCTTGGCGGTAACGAATTAAACTATAGCTCCGATATAGATTTGATTTTGTTCTTTGATAAAAATATTAGAATTAAAAACAAAGAATATTTTGAATTATTAGTTGAAGCCGCTCAACTTTTTATTGAACAGCAGTCTACAGTTACCGGATTTGGATTTCTGTACCGAGTTGATTTTCGTCTGCGCCCTGATGGGAAAAACTCTCCGCTTGCAGGCACGATGTCAGGTTATATATCTTATTATGAAAGCCGCGGCGAAGATTGGGAACGCCAAATGTTAATTAAAACATCTTTCGTTGCCGGCAGCAAAATCCTGTACAAAAAATTCTTCGATTATCTATCGCGCTTCATTTATCCATCTTCCTTTTTGGTCTCTCCCGTTGAGCAGATAAAAATGATGAAGCTGAACATCGAAAGAAAGTTGAACAGCGACGATAATATAAAGTTGATTCCCGGCGGGATTAGAGATATTGAATTCAGTGTGCAGGCGCTTCAATTATTAAACGGAGGATTAAATAAAAAAATACGCACCGGGAATACTTTATCCGCTGTTAAAAAATTATTCGATTCGAGTTTGCTGTCAATTGGAGAGAAAATCGTGTTTGAAGATGCGTATGTCATGTACAGAAAAATAGAACACTACTTGCAGTTGATGAACGATACTCAAACCCATACAATTCCTGCACAAGGTGAGCTGCTTGAGAAGTTGTCTTATTTCCTTGGATATAAAAGTTCAAAAGATTTTTTTAGAAGTCTGAACGAGCATAAACGAAAAGTGCAGTCAATTTTTTATTCGATAACCGGCAGTCAATCTTCAGGCAGTGAAAGCATTAATATTTTTTCGGCTATAAATTTTTCATATAAAACAAAAGCACTGCGAAATATAGATTTTTTGCGAGAAGGGAAAGGGATATTCGAACAGAAAACATTTGATAAACGGACGTCTGTATCTTTTAATAAAATCGAATATTTAATTTTGGATTATTTGAAGAACGCATTAAACCCGGATCTCGTCTTACAAAATTTTGTTCGTGTTATACGCCCTGCGGCAATTCCATCGGTTTGGTATTCCCAATTTTCTGATAATTCTCTTCTTACAGCTTTTCTTCATCTATGTGAATATTCTCAAAAGTCAATTGATCTATTTGCTGAAGATGAAGATTTGCGCGACTATTTTTTAACTAAAAAAGTTTTTGAAAAATTATCGCTCAAGAACATTAAATATATTGAGGTTAAAAAATTGTTGTTCATACTTTCGGTGCAGTTTTCACTTGGCAAGATTAACGCCGAAGAAGTTTCATCATTCTTGAAAATAAACATAGACCATCAAATCTCTTCCGTGTGCTCTGAGTTTATAAAAGGACATAAATTCACATTTAAATTTTTCATGGCGGCAATGGGGAGTTCCGGATCAGGTGAAATGAATTTCAATTCGGACATCGATTTGATATTTGTCGCCGACAAACTAACTCCAAATAATAACGTTGAAAAGGATTTTCAAAACTTACTCGGAATATTAAAAGAGAAACTTAAACCTTTTGAAGTCGACTGCCGGCTTCGTCCTGAAGGAAAATACAGCCCGCTATTATGGGATTTAATAAACTACGATAAATACTTTTTTTCCAGAGCAAGAATATGGGAATTGCAAACATTAACAAAACTTTCGTTTATCGCAGGAGACAAGAAAAGTTTTAACAGGTTTATTTCTATCATTCAGCGCCGACTTAAAAAAGAAAACTGCCGGGCGGTAAAAAAAGAGATTGTGGAGATGCGGAATAAATTGGTTCCCAGCGGTTCGGTGCTTGTTTCAAATTCATTTAACGTAAAAAAAAGCCGGGGCGGTTTAGCTGATGTTGAATTTTTAATTCAATATTTTATACTTTGCAGCCCGAATTTATACAATAAGTGCAGAGCAAAGGGTTCGGTTAAATCCATTAAAGCAATAATAAACCAAAAATCTGAATTGTCTGAAATTGAAAAACTGACCAATACATTCAGGTTTTTCAAAACGATTGAATTATTAAACCAAAATTTGTTTAACAGCCAATCTGACGCTCTCCCTGTTACGGAAGAAAAACTGAGAGTGTACGCTGCATTACTGAATTTCAAAAGCAGCAGTGATTTCTTAAATAAAATAAAACTAACTGCAGACATTAATCAAAAAATGTTCGACAAGTATTTAGTAAAGGACGCCCGTGAATAATGCAAAAAAATATTTTCCATTTGCAACTTCATCAATTGCATTTATAGTTTATCTCATTACTCTTGCGCCTTCGGTTATTCAAATCGATTCAGGTGAATTAGCCGCTGTACAGGTAACGCCCGGAATAGCACATCCTACGGGTTATCCATTATTTACTCTGCTTGGTTATCTTTTTTCACTTGTCCCTTTCCCCTTCTCACAGATTTACAAACTTAATTTGCTTGCTGCTTTATGGTGTGCCGCCGGTGTTGGTGTTTTTACTTACTCGATGATAATTGTTTTAGATCATTTAAAACTTTTTTCTATAATAAAAGAAAGTGCTAAGCAAATCAAAAAAAGTAAGGGCAAACAAATTGTACGAAAGACTTCCCAAAAAGAAATAATAGTTGGTGAAAAAGTAAAACTCTTTGCAGTATTTACCGGCGCGATGATTCTCACGTTCAGCAGGACATTTTGGTTTCAAAGCACTTCCGTCGAAGTTTATTCTCTTCACATACTGCTGATGAATCTTATCATTTTATTTTTAATTAAGGCATTTGTTGCCGACAAAAGTGGCGGATTAAAAGATGTTAGACATTGGCTTCTTTTTGCTTTTCTACTTGCGCTTGGTTTTTCAAATCATATGACTACTCTCTTAATTTTACCTGCTGCCGCCTATTTTTATTTTAACAGCCGCGGTTTTAATAAAGACAGCATCAAAACAATTTTCATTATGCTATCATTATTCTTTCCAATTCTGATTCTTCTTTATCTTTACCTTCCGTTTCAGGCATCTTCAAATCCTGCGATCAACTGGGGAAATCCATTGGATTTTGAGAAAATCTTTAGACACATTTCCGGTAAGCAATATCAGGTTTGGTTGTTTTCATCTACCGATGCTGCGAAAAGACAATTTGTTTATTTCTTCAACTCGCTGCCTAAAGAATTAAATATAAGTTTATTCGTAGCTGCTGTTGGTCTGTTCACTTCCTATTTTTATGCGAAAAAGTTTTTTGTTTTTTTAATCATCGCTTTTGTATCAACAATTCTCTATTCAATTAATTATGATATCGTTGACATCGATTCTTATTTCCTTCTTGCTTTTATTTCGCTAAGTATGTTTGCAGTGTTCGGCGTAATAAAACTTGTTGAGATGCTGCATTTTAAAAAGCTGAACTTCATCGTGCCCGTTTCAGTCATAATAATTTTTATTGCAATAGAAATGTTTTCGAACTATAAAGAGGTTAACCAGAGCGGCACTTATACTTTTGAAGATTATACGAAAGCCCTTGTGGGGAGTGCGGAACCGAACTCAATAATATTTAGTTATCAGTGGGATTATTTTATCTCCCCGGCGTATTATTTTCAATTTGTAGAAAACTACCGCAAAGATGTGACGATAGTTGATAAAGAATTACTTCGGCGTTCATGGTATTATAATCAACTTAATAGAAATTTTCCCGGTCTACTTACTGGGCTTGAAAGTGAAGTCAGTTTATTTCTCGGCGCATTGAAACCTTTTGAAAGAGATGAAAACTACAATCCCCAACTCCTTGAAACGAGGTATCGAAATATCATGACAGGTTTGGTTTCAACGAATATAGACAAGCGTGCTTTTTATATAGCGCCTGAAGTTTTTGAAAATGAAATGCAGCGGGGAGAGTTTGCATTGCCTCCCGGATTTGCTTTAGTCCCCGACTTGTTTTTATTTAAAGTTGTAAAGAGTAATTCAAACTATATTCCGGCAAAGAACCCCGATTTTAAAATTCGTTTTCCCGCTAATGCAAATCATTACACAAATTTTATCGAACAAAAAGTCGGTTCCATGCTTTCAAACCGCGCTATGTATGAACTTAAATTCGATAAAGTAGAAAGAGCAAAACTTTACATCAATAAAATAAAAAATGATTTTCCCGGTTATCAACTACCGCAAGGGTTGGAAGGAGTAATAAAATAAATGTTTTTGGAAAGTATGTTGAGGGGGAAAGCAAAAGAACTTAAAATTCAACAGTTAACTTCTTTTTCCTGATTGTTAAATTTCTTTAAAGCAAATGCCTTCAGATAAGATTTTACGGCAATTGGCTTTTTACATGAAACACAGAAATAGATATATCGTTTCACTCCTTCTACTGAACACGCGCAAACTAAAGCCTGGGAGATCACTTTATTGCAATGATGACATGTTAAATCTACTTCTTCAATTTCTAAATGTTTATCCATCTTTGCCGTAATATTTTTACAAATTTATTTTCTTTGAAATGATCAGTTAAAATATCAAAATTATTGTTTCAAAATGCAAGCAGGAAGTTTAGTTATTTAGAGATGACATCTTTCTACTCACATTTAAATCAGATAGAAATTACGTTTTCGTCAATAAAGTTTTCATCTATTGTCCTGCGAAAGATAACTGTTAATTTTTCATCTTCCGACGCAGTGAATACTCGAAGAATTTCATTCCTTGAAATTCCCGGTAAGCACATGTTTTATTAATATTTGTTTTTCTTCTAAATTTGGAGCAGCTTTATTTGTTTTAAATCCATCAAAGGAATTATGAAATATATTTTGTTAGTTGTTTTACTTTTCTCCCTTTCGGTTTGTGCGCAAAATATTATATGGAGCGACGTAACTTTTAATTATTCATCGCTGCCCGATGGAGTTAAAATGTTTCGGGGTGAGCGTCAATCGCCTGCATTAAAAACCTGGTATATCGACGTCGATATGAACAACTCCGGTATAGGAATAAAAGCATACAAATCAAAATCCGCTTCAGGTAAAGAAGGAATAACTTCTTTTGTGCCTTCTTACAATGCAGTCGCCGGTATTAATGGTGGTTATTTTGATACTCAAACCGGTGCATCCTACTCCGCACTTGTCACTCCCGATGGAGTGTCGGCAAAAAATATTTCAAGCGTAGTACGCGACAGCAAAACATATTTCCTAACAAGAAGTTTATTCGGTATTACAGACACACGCGAAATGGCAGTTGACTGGGTCTATCATTTCGGCAGCAACATAAAAGACATTTACAGATTTGATCAACCCATACCAAACGTGCAAGGGACACCTGCGCCTCTTCCAAGCCCAACAACCGGTGAAGCTTATTACGAGTTGATTGTTGGTATTGGCGGCGGACCGACGCTCGTAAAGAACGGGATTAAAAAAATAACTTATGACGAAGAAGTTTTTTGGGGTTCGGGTGTTGGATTATCAAACCAGGATCCGCGCACAGCAGTTGGTTACACATCCGATAATCATGTAATAATGCTCGTCGCTGATGGCAGACAAACGGCAAGCAGCGGTTTAAGTTTAACAGAACTTGCCGATGTGATGATAAACCTCGGATGTGTTGAAGCGATGAATCTTGATGGAGGCGGCTCATCCCAGATGGCTGTTGGAAGCACTTTAATCAATCGCCCCGAAGGAGGAACATTTCAACGAGAAATTCCAACTATGCTTGCCGTAGTGAAAAATGATTCCGTGCCTTTTCTTCCTCCGGTATTTTTTAGAAAAGTGTTAGATACCGATGATCCTGAAGTTACAGTAACTGGTGATTGGACTGCATCAAGCATTGCAGGCTATTGGGGTGGAACACCCGCGCTTAAAGCCCCGCAGGGTAGCGGCGAGAGTTTTGCTGAATTTAAACTTAATCTTCCGGGCAGCGGAAATTATACGATCTACGGCTGGTGGACTTCCGCAAGCGACAGATGTTCCGATACACCTTTCATAATTAAACACAGCGGCTCGATCGATACGGTACGAGTTGACCAGACGCAGGGAAGATTTAACTGGAATTTAATCGGCAGTTTTAGTTTTTTCGGCAGCAGTAATGAGAGCGTCACAATATCCAACGCCGCAAACACTCCCGGTTATGTAATAGCCGATGCAATAAGAATTTTATCATTCGATTCCATAGCAGTACAAGTGGATGAACAATTAGACGATGGCACTAAACTAAATTTCAAATTAGAGCAGAACTATCCGAATCCTTTTGGCGATGCCATCCCTTCGGGAAATCCGGCGACAGTTATTAGTTGGCATTCCCCGGTAAGCAGTTATGTTACACTAAAAGTTTATGATGTTCTCGGTACCGAAGTTGCGGAATTAATTAACGAAGAAAAATCATCCGGAACTTACCGTGTAAACTTCGATGCCGGGTTCGTCAGGGGCGGACTGCCAAGCGGTGTTTACTTTTACAAATTAATCGCTGGCAGTTACGTTGATGTTAAGAAAATGGTTTTGGTGAGATAAAAAATATTTGAAGAAGTAATTAACTCAACAATTTCTACTAAGTCACCTTACGCAAAAATTTAAATTATTATTGTAGCTCGAAGCGAAGCTTCGATTTACAACCTAATTATCTGCCTTATAAGTAAGGTGTGTTCCTAAATTAAATCTGCGGGCAGCCGTTCAATCAGTGGTTTCTGTGTTCTGTAATTTGGTTTAAATAACTAACCGGAGTCATGATCACTTATAATAAACTTTTCTTATTTCCATTTTAATCTTTAAATTATACCCACAACAATATCTAAAAAGTTAAAATGAATATACAATTCATCTGCAATAATGCTTTGATTGAAACTGATCAATCTCCTTCAACAACGCTTCTCGATTTTATAAGGAAAGAATTAAAATATACTGGCGCTAAAGAGGGCTGCCGGGAGGGTGATTGCGGCGCCTGCGCTGTTTTAATCGGCGAATTGAAAAATGACAAAATAATTTATAAAACAATAAATTCGTGTTTAACTCCTCTTGCGGCGGCAAACGGAAAACATGTCGTCACTATCGAAGGATTGAATCTTTATGAACTCTCACTTATCCAGCAGGTGTTTGTGCGTGAAGGCGCTGCACAATGCGGATTTTGTACTCCCGGCTTTATTGTTGCATTTACCGGTTTTCTTTTATCATCATATAATTTAAGTGTTGATGAAGCTATTGATTCAATTGCCGGAAACCTTTGCCGCTGTACCGGGCACTACTCAATTATTCGGGCAATAAAAAATATACTTGATGAAGTTCAAATAAATAATCTTTCATCTGCTCAAAGATTAAAAAAACTTGTTGACCTAAACATCATACCGGAATATTTCCTAAACATAAAAAATAAATTAGAATCATTTAAGAAGGAACAACCGCTTACCGAAACAAATGATGATGCATCATTTACAATTGCAGGCGGAACAGATCTTTACGTTCAGCAGGGATATAAACTCACAAGAGAAAAAAATATTCTTATACATCTCAAAATTTCAGATGAATCAATTCGTATTTCGGATAACAATTGCTTTATAAATGCCGCAGTGACTATTGAAGACTTTTCGAACTCCGAAATTATAAAAGCAATCTTTCCTAATGTAAAAGAGTTTGCCAATTTATTCGGTTCTCTTCCCATTCGTAACAGGGCAACAGTTGGCGGCAATATCATTAACGCCTCTCCTATCGCTGACATTACGAGTCTGCTTCTTGTCCTTGATGCTGTTTTAATTTTTTCAAATAAAGGAAGTGTTCGTGAAGTTAAACTTTCCGATTTTTATAAAGGTTATAAACAGTTTGATAAACTTCCCGAAGAAATTCTCTCTTCAGTTTATTTCGAAGTTCCTTCCGGCAATTATAACATCAGCTATGAAAAAGTGTCGAAACGTCTTCACCTTGATATAGCAAGCGTAAACACTACAATGTTTATTATTACGGACGATAATAGAATTAGTGCTGTTCGCATCTCCGCTGGCGGTGTAGCGCCAATTCCGATGCTGCTTAAAAAGACATCGGTTTTTCTTACAGGTAAACAGATTAGCGAAGAGACAGTAAAAGAAGCATCATCTATAGCGGCTGAAGAGATAAAACCGATAAGCGATATTAGAGGAAGCGCGCAGTATAAAATGCTGCTGCTTAACAGATTGATTCTTGCACATTTTATAAAACTTCACCCTGAACTTTTTGAAGAGGTGACATTATGAAAAATGATGATTGGGTAAAACACGTAACCGGCACATCTAAATTTATTAATGATGTTCCGCTGCTTAGCGGTACGCTTCATGCTTTCGTTTTTACATCTCCAATTGCCAAAGGCAAAATAATTGATCTCAATTATTTCAAAGCCTTAGAACTTTCCGGAATAAAAAATGTTTTAACTTATAAAGATATTCCCGGCGTTAATCAGTTAGGCACAATAATTAAAGATGAGCCGCTTCTTGCCGAAAACGAAGTTCATTTTATCGGTCAGCCTCTTGCAATAATTATTGGTGAAGATGAACATTGCGTGCGTAACGCCATAAAGTTTATCGAATGCAAAATTGAAGAAGAAGCGCCTATACTCGATCCGCGTGAAGCTTTTCGGAAAAATGAATTGATCGCTCCGCCAGTCACATTTGCGCTCGGCAATGTTGATGCAGCCTGGAAAGAATGTGATGTTATTGTTGAAGGCGCTGTAAATTCAGGCGGTCAGGAACATGTTTATCTCGAAACTCAATCTGCTTACAGTGTGCCTCTCGAAGGAGGAATAAAAATTTATTCATCCACGCAATCGCCCACTGCAGTACAGCGTGTAACTGCCGGTATTTTAAATTTGCCGATGCACAAAATTGAAGTTGATGTTTTAAGACTCGGCGGCGGTTTTGGAGGAAAGGAAGATCAAGCAACTGTATGGGCTGCAATTGCCGGGCTTGCATCATACGTGATGCAAACTCCCGTAAAGATTTCTCTTTCCCGTCATGAAGATATTATGCTCACCGGAAAGCGCCATCCTTATTCTTCCGATTACAAAATTGGACTTAATTCGGAAGGTGAAATTTTAGCTTATGAAGTTTATTTTTATCAGAATGCCGGCGCTTCTGCAGACCTTTCCACAGCAATACTCGAAAGAACTATGTTCCATTGCACTAACAGTTATTTTATTCCAAATGTTAAAGCAACTGCATATTCATGCCGGACAAACCTTCCGCCAAATACTGCTTTCCGCGGTTTCGGCGGTCCGCAGGGAATGTTTGTAATTGAAAGTGCGATTCATAAAGCTGCTTCCAAACTCAATGTTGAACCGTGTATTATTCAAGAAAAAAATTTATTAAATGAGGGCGACGAATTTCCATACGGACAAAAAGCGGTAAACTGCGTCTCACACAAAGCTTGGTTCAAAGCGAAGGAACTTTTTCCGTTTGAAAAATTATCTGAAGAAATTTCTCTGTTTAACATTAAAAATAAATTATTAAAAAAAGGAATGGCGGTTATGCCGATCTGTTTCGGTATTTCATTTACGAATGCTATGCTGAATCAGGCAAGTGCACTCGTCCATATTTATACTGACGGCAGCGTTGGAATAAGCACCGGCGCAGTTGAAATGGGTCAGGGTGTTAACATGAAACTCCGCCAGGTGGCGGCATCAATCTTTTCCATCAACATTAATAAAATAAAAATTGAAACCACAAACACAACAAGAGCGGCGAATACCTCACCGACGGCTGCAAGCACCGGCGCTGATTTAAATGGCAATGCAGTTGAAAAAGCATGCAATACATTAGCCGAACGTTTAAAACATTTCGCGGTTAATTTGTTAAAGGCGAAGGACATTGATCAACTGAAACTTAAAGATGAACAAATACTCAACACTCAAACTGGAACTTCCATCTTGTGGGATGACTTGATTTTACAAGCATATTTCAAACGTATTGATCTCTCCGAACACGCGCATTATGCAACACCTAAAATTTATTTTGACAGAACGATTAATAAAGGCAACCCGTTTGCATATCATGTATATGGAACGGCTGTAATTCAAGTTGAAGTTGACTGCTTAAGAGGTGTTTACAAAATTAATTCGGTTAAAGCTGTTCACGATTTTGGAAAGAGCATTAATCCTGCTATTGATAAATCTCAAGCAGAAGGAGCGATAATGCAGGGATTGGGCTGGATGACTCTTGAAGAAATAAGGCACGATTCGAGGGGGAAAATTTTATCCGATACTTTATCTGCATATAAAGTGCCCGATGTTCATTTTACTCCGGAAGTTTTAGAAATAGAGTTTCTTGAAAATCCAAATAAGTCGGCTGCAATATTTAATTCAAAAGCGATTGGCGAGCCGCCGTTGATGTACGGTATTGGGGCTTACTTTGCAATAGCAAATGCTATTAAGTCATTCCGGCAGGAAGTAGATATTCTCTATGATGCGCCATTTACTCCAGAAAAAGTTTTAATGAGCATATTGGGATCACCGAATTGTTAAGCCGGATGCCGGGATTAGGAGTTTTGTTTGTTAGCTAACATTTGAGTTTTGAGCTAAAATAAATTACAATCTCATATTACGCAAAATTTTTTTTCACCACGAAACTGGCATCTGCCAAATGCAATGATTTCAATTTTAAGGGCATCTCTAAAAACATCATTTTGTTAATCCACTGGCTGACTTCGGAAGAAGTTTGTTTATCCAGAAGGTTATTCTATGTTTTTTTTACTTTTTTTCTACTCGTAACTCATTTTTGTTGATTATCTAAATCATTATCGCTCAACAGATCATGCTTCTGTTTATGCAGAAGCATATCCGAGCTGAATAGCACGGAAAATATTGTAGGTTAAGTTCATCAAACCCACAACAGCAGTAGCTCGTTTGATCCCGATGGTTCGGATAAACGAACCGTGCATACTGTTCTCTATAAATCCGAAAATATGTTCCACCCGCGCTCTTGTTTTTGATTTGAGATGATTGCTTTCTTTTTGCTCATCGGTTAGAGGAGTGTTTTTGTATCCTTTTTCGTGAATGTGATTTTTCATCTCATATTTTTCAATAACTTCTTTTACTGGTTTGCCACTATAGGCGCTATCTGCATGTAGTCCTTGTCCTTTGTCCTGTTCTTCAAGTAAATTTTCCGTCTCTTGTGAATCATGGACGCTGGCATCTGTTACCGTATAGGAATCTATCAGTTTACTTTTCTCATCTGCTTTAACATGATCTTTATAGCCGTAATAACTCTTT